>CALRLN020000001.1:0-60221 GCA_943368675.1 Chitinophaga pinensis
GCCATAGAAAAATCAAGAAAAACAGGGGATGCCTTTGAGACTGAATACCGTCGGTACGATAAACAGGGATCTTTGCGTTATATTTATTCTAAAGGTGATGTACGAAAAGACAAGAAAGGTGTGATAACAGGTATGCTTTGTATTAGTATAGATTTAACAGAGATACGATTAAAAGAGCAGAAACTCCTGGAAACTTTTCAACAACTTGAAAGCAAGAATATTGAATTAGAACATAGTAATACGGAGTTGGCTTCGTTCAGCTATATAGCCTCGCACGATTTAGGCGACCCGCTCTATAAAATTCAGGCATTTACAGAGCGTATCATGCTGAAAGAAGAATTGTCTGACACAGCAAAAGACTATTTCTCACGTATTATCAGGTCAACGCAAAGAATGAAGAGCCTGCTGGCAGATTTATTGAACTTTTCGCGCATGACAACCGATGAAGCTATCTTTGCCAAAACCGATCTGAACATTTTACTGGAAGAAGCCAGACAAAGCCTGAGCGAAAGAATTGAGGAGAAAAAGGCTGTTATTGAAGCTGACGACCTACCTACACTCACTATTATTCCAACGCAGTTTTATCAGTTGTTTGCCAATATCATTTCTAACTCGATTAAATACAGCAAGAAAGATGTGCCTCCGCATATTGTTATTAAAGCCTCTCGGATGTCAGGCGAAGACATAGACGATGCCAGAGCTATTGATAACAGAAAATACTGGAAGCTCAGTTTTACTGATAATGGTATCGGATTCGAACAACAATATGAGAATAAGATTTTTGAGCTTTTTCAGCGTCTGCACGGAAAAACAGAATATTCCGGCACTGGAATAGGTCTCACTATCTGCCGTAAGGTTGTTCAGAATCATGAAGGCCTCATCGAAGTTTTTGGGAAGCCAAATATTGGCGCTACTTTTAATGTGTATATACCGGAAAGAGAAGTAGAAACTAAGTAGATAAGATTTGCCATGTATAAGAACTATGTGTATGCTGCACTGGCTGGTATAGCCATTGGGCTGTTTACTATCTATATCCTACCCGCTGAATTTGAAATTTTTCTCTGGCCAATGCTGATTGTTACTATCGGTTATTTTGCAGCAAAGGCACCAACTACAGGAATATTCTGGAGTGGATTCTGGTATGCCCTTGTAACAGGCGTAAGTATCACACTTACTCATCTTGTATTAATTGATGATTATCTGGCAGGTCATCCTCAAGAAAAACATCAGATAAATAACTACGACCCGGGCCTGGCTCCACAACTTGCATTATTAATGGCGGCTCCCGTTTACTGGCTTATTTTAGCGGCACTATCCGGTCTTCTGACAGTACTCTGGACCAAAGTAAGAAAAACGGATTGAGTATTCGCTCAATTCCATTTGGTACCTGAACCGATCAGAATGATAAAGAATAAAAAAACCAATAAAGCTGGTATTGCTAAAACCCCCGACAGAATTTTTGCTGCCACAAGCTTGTCTGCTGATTTCAGCATGAATGATCCTATCAGCACGGCCGCTAATACCACCAGTATAACAAACCATAGCGCAATATTAAAAGATGAAACAGAGCCATCGGCTATACCTATAAAGAAGAAGTATAAGGCTATTAATGCCACAATGGCATCAATGCCCCAGAAAATCCAGAATAAGATCATGACTGATAATAATTAAAGTGTAAAGGTGTTTTGAAAGCAAAGATGGTATTTATACGCCTAAAATAGAATTTTGTACCATCTATAACCATATTTTTCTATTGGGCGGTAAAAAAAAGAAAACCCCGGAATAGGTTTTTTTTCGGGGTATCTAAGACATATGTTTCATTTGATATTCCTGCACGTAAGTATATTTGCGTTTCTCCATAACTATTCTTTACAATTTCCGATTTCTTTGAGTTTTACCACTACTCTGTTGAAAGTAACTTTTACCCGGGTGCGCATTCCGGCATCATCACCATCGGTATCACCTACAAAGGCAAATCTTTTAATTAGCTCGCCACTGCCATTTTCAAAAAAGTCTTCGCTGTGGCCACTGTCAATATAATTGGCGCTGGTCTCTTTATCACTCACGATATTTACAATTCTTCTGTTTGACGGGGCTGTAAAAATTGTATAAACAGCAGAACCTTCAGCAGTTGACCAATCGCTTTTGGTTTCTCTGGCGCGCATATATACCCTTGCTTTAATAGCATTATTATCCATATAGATATTCACTCTTGCATTTACATTGGGTCCATTCCCTTTATAATCTCTGTCTCCCCTGACATGAGAAGGCGTAAAAGTAATTACGTCTGGTGAGAACGAATTTTCTTCTTCTCTACAATCAGGAATAACCGGTTGTGTAATGGCAATAGATGACATCTGATTGTCTTTATATTCCAGCACAAGTCTGCTACTGGTTTCATTAAGCAATAGGCCATTGCTCCCAAGGTTCAATACGAGATGATAATGAGATAACCGGTTAATGGCGTGCGTAACATCAACTTTCTGGTTATCATTGGTTATCAGATATAATTTTAAAGGCTGATTATCAAAATCATATCCCGAAATATCCACTTTATTTCTACGATTGGGGGTCAGGTTCATGTCAATTGCTGATGGGATTACCTGACAGATGGCAGGGTTACGTTCGGGTATCGGTTTTTTAAGCCATTCGGCCTTAATTCTCTGAAGAGCCTGTACTACTCTTGCTCCTAAGAAATCGACGTTACACCGAAGTTCAGAACCCGCCGCAGCAATGGTTCTATTGGCCAGAGTCTGCACCTCATTCCTGATAGTGCTTTGTGCCTCGTCTGTCAGCTTATCGCTTAACTCCTGTAAAGTTGCCTGCCATGATTCCGACTCATGAGTGATCTCATCAATGGCATCATCAATCATAGCAACTGTATTGTTAGTAAGATCCTGGGCTGTATCCTGAATAGTTCGTTTCAGCCCACACCCTATTATCAAAAACAAAAGCACAGTTGCGGCAATTATTCTTTTCATGGCTATAAAGTTTATATTGTATGGATTATAGTAGCAGTTCGGGCAACAAAAGTAAAGGTCTTGGGCTAATGATGATAGAGGGAAAACCCTCATTTCATTGAGTAAAAACACTATATTTCAACATAAAGACCTATTTTACTTGATGGAGCAATTATATAAATCTTTGCAGATGGCAATTTTGGGGAAATAATTCCTCATAAAAAATATGGAATATAGTTTTCTGATATTCAGGATATTATCTTAATCTTCTGATATTATGGCACTTCATACCCAAATTATCTGGCTTTTTGTACTCGCAATACCTGTTTCCTGTATTGCCTGGACAGTAACACACGAAGAGATTTTCAGAGAATCCAGGGAATATTGTCAAAAACAAAGTCAGGTGTCTAAGGCTTTATTACGCCGAAAATTCTTTTATATTTTTACCTGCGAATATTGTTTCAGTTTCTACGTAAGTATCCTGTTTATTATCATTACCGACTATCATCTGCTATTTTTTGATTGGAGAGGCTATCTTATTGCTGTTTTTTCATTGGTTTGGATAGCGAATATTTATATGAGTTTATTTTTCAATATCCGTCTTGGCATAAAAAAGGATGGTTTAGAGGCCAAGGTAAAAGAAAAAGAGCTGGACGAAATAACTAAAGAATGAGGTAATTGATTTGAAAGAGAGTAGGCTGATATTCTATAATTTGTCAAAAAAATAAACCTTGTCAAATAACAAGGTTTATCATAAAAGAATATCGGATTTATTGATTTATCAGTCCATTACTGCCTCCATATAAATATAGGCATTGGCCAAATCGTTCAGCTTATTATTAGCCTGTATTTCTTCATCTAAAGTAATTTGAAGTAAATCTGCTACTTCTTCATACCGTAAGATGCTGGCGATTGCCCTTAAAGTACCATAGGAAGCGATTTCATAATGCTCTACTTTCTGCGAGGCAAAAATCAGTCCCCAATCCCGAACAGTACTATATTCCTCAGTCGATTCAATTATTTCATTACATTCATTAATCAAGCCTATCATGGCTATGCATTTTTTCGTTTTAGCTGGTTCACCTATAACTTTAAATACTCTCTCAAGCCTGTTTATATGTGATTCCGTTTCTGTCAAATGGGTTTCAAAAACTACTTCTAGGTCTTCCGATGTAGCAGCTCTGGCTAATTTGGGCAATGATTTTATCAATTTTTTTTCTGCCCAATACATATCTCTTAAGCCATTAATAAATAGTTTTCTAAGTTTCGCCCCATTATGTTTCTCAATCTGTGTGATGTGATTTTTCATGGCTAACTTATTTTTAAAAGTTAAATGGATTTAATAATCCCCATAAAAAACCTGTACCAGTAGAGAACGATAGCGTCTGAACGAATACGTGAAAAGAAGCTATCTAATCATTTGCGGATAAATTACTTTTTTAATTCTTCAATGTTGAAAGTACAACTTATCCGCTTTATAATAAATTCCTATTTATTGTCATAGACAGATATTGTTTGCCTTCACTATCATTTATATTTCAAAAAATACATACACTAGAAAATAATTATTTGAATCATACTTCACAATTAAGAACCGTTAGTCTGGATAATAGCACCTCCAATGAAATCAATAAATATAGAAAATAAAATTACCGGAATGCCGATTTACTTCTTAGCAATCTCTTTCATAGCCGCCAATACTGTTTCATCATAGGTTTTATACTGACCCCTATCATATTTCCTTAACTCAACAAGAATGGTAGGTATATAATTAAATTGTCTTTCATGCAGATAGGTATTTAACAAGTTTTTGGCCCCGCTGGTATCTCCTGTTTTCTCAGCAATAATTATTTCGCCTGCCCTTACAAAATGCTCATACAAGCTGGCCCTCCACGTATTATACCCCTGATTAGACATGGCTAATCTCATAGGCTCCAATAGTGGCTCAGTATCAGTTATTATTTTCTCCGGTAGTTTGTCTACACTCGGGTTTACAAACGAATGCCCGAATTCGTGCACACTTAACTCTCTTAATCTTTGCTTATCAGCAAAACCCATTTGTAAATCTGAGGTTTTCAAAAATTGCTGAGAATCTAATGCGCCAAATACATTGAAAATATGAGTTTTTTCACTTGCGCTATATTTTACACCAAATCCCATACCTTTGGGTATAGTAAGACTGGGTACTAAAGTATAGGTATCAAAACTACTTTTATAAAAGCCCTCCATTGTACCTATAAAATCTGTTTCAGGCAGGCCATTGCGCACTTCTTCAATGGCTTTGTCATAGTATGGTTTTGAATCAATCATATATTGGTTGAAATCTATTTGTTTATAAAAAGCATTCAACCCTCCTAAAAAAATAGTAGCGTTCTCTTTCGCTTCTTTCAGGTTTTTGGTTCTGGAGAAATTGATATAATATGATTCCGGAATTGCTTCGGTGAGCTGCGCATCCGGAAAGTCGTCTACCTGAACCAGAAATGCAATAAGATAGTCCAGCCAAAGATGGTCGGCTACTGTAAAGCTATTAAGCAGGCTTTCGTTGGCAGCATACTTCTTGTATTTTCCGTAAATGAAATAACCGTAATTATGCCAGTCTTTTTTGGGCATCTTTTTGCCTCTTACATCAATTGTTTTGGTTTCAATATCTACTCCCTCAAAACCAATAAAATAGGCTAAGCCTAAAAGCTCAACATTTTTATTTATCTGGATTTTCAGCTTTTTATCGGGTGGAGCGCTATAGGTAACAAGATGGTTTGTCAGCAAAATAAAGGAGATTAGTGTGATAAATTTTTTCATAATTATACTGATACAAAATGATGATTAAAAAGGTTATATTGGTTAAAAAGAACCGTGAATAAGAATTGTCAATTATACAAAAAGGCTTTGGATGAAACCCTGATTATTAATAAACGCCAATGCCTCCTGCAAAAATCTGCAAGAGGCATTGCATCTCTCTATTGACAATCGTGAAGGCTATATCCCCTACATAGTAGTCAGCCTATACAACCTTATTTTAATAAAATCTATCACCTATTTAAACCTGGTCATTTTTACATACAAGATTATACTATCTTGCTCTCATAGCATCAGTATCAGTAAAGACATATTCTACCCCTCCGCAGCTTTTATTGAGCATACTATTCTGGTATTTTGAATAGGCCTTAGGGTTAAAGAAGCTACGGTCATCCTGTTTGCAATTAATTTCTCCATTCAGAATTTCGCATTGTTTTACATCTACGATTCTTTTGCCATTAGCTAATACCACCACAACAGAATCACCATCCTGTGGGAAGCTCCCCAATGGCATTTCATCACTCCAAAAACTAAAATCAATTGTTTTCTGCCCTTCTACCTCTACCATTTTCAGTTTACCTAAAGAGCGCTTTCCCCATCCAAACTTGACAGGCTGGCTGGAGTTGTTGGTAAAACTAATATAATACACGCAAGTTTTAGGACCGATACAGGCGTTAAGGAAGATAGCACTGCTTACTAATAAAATTACAGCTTTAGTTTTCATAGATGCACATAACATTAAGTATTTCTCTCTTTTAAACTATGGCAGATACACTTTGTTCATAAAAACAACCATTTATTGTATGATTCTGCAAAAGGTAATGTTGCAAAAATATACCTGAGAAAATACCCGTAAAAAAAGGCCCATTTTGTAGCAGAATATCAACAGAAACAATTACCATGAGGAAGAATAAACCCACGTATAACAATAATTATATAGCATAAAATGACATAAAGAAACCTTATAGAATCAAGCGTTATTTAGCAGGGTTTTCAGCTTAAAAACTTTCAATAATCATCGCCCTGGTCGTTTGGTACGCTTTTTTAGGTTACTAAAGAAACAGAAATGCTAAATAAGGCTTATCAAAAACAAAAACGCGATAAAGATTATCGCGTAATTAAACAAACAAGATCATGGAGTCAATTGCTGAAAATAATATCCAACATAGGTTCTATATCTTGAGAACTGACCAACATGTGTTTTATTATTCAATCATGACGGGTCCTGAACCGCGTTTTTGTTGGTATCAGTTGCTAAAGCCTGTTGTCTGAACGCGCACCTGTGGTTTTGGCATTAGTATCAGATTTTAAACCTCTTACACGGGTCACACTGCCGGGATTGTTCGTAGTTGCCTCTGATTCCCTGTTTCCTGCATATTCTTTACTCTGTGTTCCCGAAAAATCGTCATTTGCAGAAGTAGAATACTTATCCTTTGTATCCTTCTTTGTTTTTTTGTGTGTAGTCTCCATAATTTTAATCAATTGTGTTGATAAATGTTTTTTCTTTCTCAATAGCTGAAAACTCTATGCCAGGGAGATTGTTTAACGGAGTTTAGCTACCGATCTGTAAATTCAATAAAATCTGATTCAGACTTTTTGTTTGTCGATAATTTCTCCATTTGACAACACATAAAATTATTTCATGCCGACAAAAAACGCAGAAGCTGAGTATTATATGCAAATGAAAAGGATAAGAAGTGAATTCTTAACTTACCCTATATCCTACGATTGTTTATTCACTAAGCCCTTCACATAATCACTTGTTATATCATTATTAATAATCTCATTAAGTCCCTCATAATCTTTCAATTTCAAAGCCATATCTTTCATGGTTTTGAGTGCTAACTTCAAATAATTCGGGCCTAAACTTACTCTGGCTACGCCAAGTTCTTCAAGGGTTTTTAAGGATGGAATACCCGGGAATGTTAAGACATTAACCGGGTAATTAATGGTTGTAACCAATTTTTTCAGGTCTTCTTCTTTTTTCATTAAAATCGGATAAAAACAACCGGCCCCTGCTTCTTTGTAGGCTAAGCCTCTTTTAACTATCTCATCAAACTTTGCCTTTTCGTTTGGGAATAGATTACCATGTATCAATACGTCTGTTCGGGCATTGATAAAAAGTGGAATATCTCTTTCCTGCGCCACTTCCTTAATAATTCTGATTCGGTTGCACTGCTCATCAAGCGAATAAAGGGTATGATTATCCGTTCTGGTATCTTCAATATTAACACCTGCGATTCCGGTATCTAACAATAAGTCTATATTCTCACGTAATTGGGCATCTGTTGTAGCATAAGCACTCTCAATATCGGCAGTTACCGGAGTATCCACACTCTGGGCAATTTGTTTCAGACATATCAGCACCTCATTAAAAGGCAATTGTTCTCCGTCATTATAACCATTTGAAAAAGCTACTGAAGCACTAGCCGTTGCTATGGCAGGAAATTGCAGGCTTTCCAGCAAAAGTGCACCTAGTGTGTCCCAGATATTAGGTAAAATCAATAGTTTACCTGTATGATGCAAGGCATATAGTTTTAATGCTTTTTCTTTTTGTGTAGGCTTCGTTGTCATGGTATTAACTGATATCAGTAATTGATATGATTTTTGCGTCTGAAAAAGTAAAGATTGATTTGCCTTTCAGATTGAGTGAGTCACCTCTTTTCAAGCCATTGGGTAAATCAATAGCCAAAATTGCATGATAATCAATGTCTATTTCAGTCTGCCTGCCACTATGCGAAAAGCTTTTGATGCTTTGCCGCCTTTCAGAGAAAAAGGCTTTGGCTTTTTCAGCCTGTTCTGCGAATGCAGATAAACCATTAATACTTAGAGTTATTTCTCCGCCGGATATATTGTCAAACTGAAGATGCTCATTTAAATCTTTCAACATTCCTTCTACATCAAAGTTGTTATAGGATTCAATATAGTGTTGTATTATCTGCTCTTGTTGATCCATTAGCGTATCCTGTATTTTTTAAAGACGCACCAATTTAATAATAAATCTCTCATTAAACATTCAGAACAATTGTATTCATACAATTTCTCAGAACTTATACCTCACCTGCAAATTAATGTCTGATTTATGGTCACTGTCAATGATATCATTTCCACTTCCTATACTTTCCTGATTTGTCATTTGCGTGCGGGCATAACGCACCCATAAATCCATGTGCTGATTAATGGCATACCTGCCATTCAGATACAGTCTTATCCCCTTACCAAAATAGGCAGGGAATGAGACCGCATAAAGGACCGTGTTCTCGAAGGCATAAATACGCGAATCATAATCATCCGTAGCAAAGTATGCAATTCTGCCTTTCAGGTACAGTCTTCTGATAGAACCCTCTATATCCTGCATAATTGCATAACCTGTCGATTTTGCTCGTCCTTCATACTGAAAGGTATTTACCTGTATCCGGCTTTGAATCCTGAAGGTTCGGTTAATGGTATAATCAAAGTTGGCTAATATATTTTCTTTGATTGTATTCACTACCACATCAGTAGGAGTAGTATTATCGGGCAGGTTCTTACCTTTATACTCGGCATGGTATTGGGCGTACAACAACGTTTTTCTATTAAGCTGATAAGAGGCCCGTAGCAGATAATCAAATCCACGGGAGGGGGCATCTACCAGATATTTTAGCCAGGGGAATTTAAATCTATCATAAAAACCACTGAAAGTAAGATTCTTTTTAGGCGAATATTTCAAACCCCAATAAATGCCCTGTTCATTAATATTCCGGCTTCCCTCAGCTAAGGCATTGGCATAAAAACTATGAAAATTTTTGTCATAATATCTGAGATGCATCGCCCACTCCACCCGTTTACTCAGGGCAGCCAACCAGCCGCCAGCCAGCCCTATTCCACCACTACTGCTCCGGGCGGCTTCGCCAAAGAAATTGAAGTTCTGCCAGGTATGTGTAAAATTGGCACCAACTACCGTATTTTGCCTGCCTGCAAATTCAAACCTGTTATACAATCTTGGCCTTCGCATTAATACAGCATCAAATTGCGTATTCAGAATAGTAGCCCCTATGTATCCATTAATAAAGCGAAAAGTTGCATTCATCCCTATGTTCTGCTCCTTTAATTGGTTTTTATTGGCTATTTCTGTTTCAGTACGATGGTACCCTGCCATCAGAATAGAACTAAAATATTCTTCTCTTTCTCCATTGGCTTCATCAATACTGGCATCTCGTTTAGTATAAGAATAAAAAGCCGTCAGATCCACTTTATTAAGCTGATAAGTAGCGGCCGCCCCTCTGAAATACCCACTTTCTAATAAGGATCCATAGGGTCTGATACCTATATTGCTCCGCCGGATTGTCGTAACTGCTTCGCTACCTTTGCCCAGGAAGAACCCCGCACCTAGCACCAAGCCTTGACCAAATTGCAACTGGTAATCGCCCGCAACCAGATTTTTTAGTTTTCCTTTGTTCTTCAATTGTAGATAAAAACTATAAAAGTCAAAGTAGTTTTTCTCTCCTGCATCTTTTTCAGCTACTAATCCTATCTGAAAATCTCCCGGATTGCTTAATCTATATCGGGCATATAATTGCTGAGGTGAACCCGGATACTTGTTTTCTATATATCCTTTGCTTTTTTCCAAGGTCTGGCTACTCCTTAGTACCAGATAATGGTCGCTTGCTTTGGTTAAACTACCGTATAAGGATTTAGGATTAAACTTTTGCCTGACCTCTACAAAAGGTAAAAGCTGCTGAATAGTGTTCATATCAAAACCTGTGACCGCTTGTAGTTCATAGATGCTTAACAACTCACCATATTCAGTTCGGTGTGTTAACAGACTCCTGATTTGTGGAGTAGAAAGGACGTATAAAGCGGATAGTTCTTCATAGTTGGCTGTATTCAAATCAACTGGGTTCTGGTAGAGTTGAAACAGACTTTCGTATAGGTCTTCATAGTTTATATTTTCTTGTTGTAACGGAAAAATCCTTTGTATAAACTCGTCCAGATTGATTTCGGGTCGGGGTCGGGTTTGGGCCAATGTCATATACGTTATAAATAACAGACCGGCCAACAGGAAAACCCGCTTCTTTCCATTCACTTTAAAAGTAAAAGAAGACCTGTAGCTATCAACAGCAAAAACAGTAATTTTTTTAGCCACAACTGTCATCAGGAGGTTGTTAATTAAAAGATTTTTTGGAAAGTGGGGAATGATACTATATTCAAAATTAAAGAATTCTTAGTAAAATGCAATTATTCAGATAGCTGATGTAGATTTTTTTTCCCAGAAATACCTTTTTCTTAATGGCATGGTTCTTTTATCTACAGGAAGATAAAAAATCTGCTTAACCATGAGAAACGTAGAAAGTCAAACAGAAATTTACATCAATGGAATGGGAGCTACCCCCCACGAACACGGAGTTTTTTTTAGAGTATGGGCACCACATGCCGACTATGTATCAGTATTAGGTGACTTTAATGATTGGAATGAGGGAGCAAACCCATTAATTGCCGGAGAGAATGGATGTTGGGGAGTGAATATTGAAGAGGCAAAAGAAGGAGACCAGTACAAATTTTTTATTAAGAATGGTGAACTGAATCTTTACAAAAATGATCCTTACGCCAGACAGGTAACCAATTCTGTTGGTAATTCAATAGTATATAACCCTAAGGCATATGACTGGGAAAATGTTACTTTTCAGATGCCTCCATGGAACGAATTAGTGATATACGAACTGCACATAGGTACCTTTAATCGTTCTAAACCGGGTAAAGTAGGCACATTTCACGATGCTATCAAGAAATTACCCTACCTCAAAGGTCTGGGTATAAATGCAGTTGAAATCATGCCTCCTTTCGAATTTGCCGGAGGGTTGTCGTGGGGTTATAATCCTGCTCACCCATTTGCTATCGAGACAGAATATGGTGGTCCTGTGGCGTTTAAAGATTTTATCAAAGCTGCACATAAATTAGGTATAGCTGTTATACTGGACGTAGTTTATAATCATTTCGGGCCTTCTGACCTGGATTTGTGGCAGTTTGACGGATGGAGCGAAAACGGTAAAGGCGGTATCTATTTTTATAATGACTGGCGTTCAACTACACCATGGGGAGACACCCGGCCAGACTACGAACGCCCGGAAGTAGGTCGCTACATTAAAGACAATGCCATGATGTGGCTGGAAGATTATAAAGTAGACGGACTCCGGATGGATATGGTGCCTTATATCAGAAATGTACATGCCGATGGTAATCCCGCGCATGATTTGCAGGAAGGGTTGAACATGATTAAGTGGATTAACAGCGAAGTCAGAGAACGATTCCCGAGTGCACTGGTTGTAGCAGAAGATATGCATGGGCAAAATTTCATTACTGATAGTGTGCATAATGGAGGTTTAGGCTATGGCTCTCAATGGGATGCCGACTTTGTTCACCCGCTTCGTAATGTTCTCACACAGGCATCTGACGAATACGTAGATATGAACCTTATTTGCGATGCATTATTTAAACGCTACAGCGATGATGCCTGGCGTCGTGTAATATTTACAGAATCGCATGATGAAGTAGCCAATGGTAAAGCACGGGTAGCAGAGGAGGTAGAACCCGGAAATGCCACCGGTTGGTATGCACGAAAAAAAGCTACCTTAGGGGCGGTAATGGTGCTGACTTCGCCGGGAATCCCAATGATTTTTCAGGGACAGAGCATTCAACAGGATAGCTGGTTTCAGGATACTGAAGGATTAGACTGGGGGCGTCTGAAAAACCTGTCCGGTATATCAGATATGTACAGAGACATGATTCATCTTCGCAGAAATCTGACAGGTGTTACAGCAGGTTTAATAGGACAACATACTGAGTTACTTGCGCTTGACCATGAAAAGAAGCTGATAGCTTTTCAAAGATGGCATCAGGGGGGTAACAGAGATACCACAGTGGTTGTTATGAATTTCTCGCATGAAGCAATTTTAAATTATCCTATCAGATTCCCTTCAGAGGGCAAATGGCTGGTTCGTTTTAATGGAGATTCTCAATCATACGAATCAGATTTTTCACATACAGAATGTCATGAAGTCGATACAAACATACAAAACGACACCATTTCCGGTGAAATATCAGTCGGCCCTTATAGCGCATTAGTACTTTCACAAGACTAAAATCATTTCAGATGTGCCATACCGGATTAGTATGGCACATTTTCATAATTTCACAACCACTATGAAAATAAAGCATCGATGGCAGAGAATTACAATTGGTATTATAAGTAGCATTTTAATTCTGCTGATTATTCTGACCATCGGTGGTTTCTTCTTTTTAAAGCCTTTAGTAACCAATCGCATTCAGAATGGAGTACTGAAAGCTACTGACCGGTTATACCGTATTTCCTTTTCGGATATTACCTATAATCCTACACTTGGTAATATTGTAATTTCCGATGTACATTTCGTACCGGATACGCTCATTTATAATCGGCTTCATGCTTTAAAAAAAGCACCTGACGATTTACTGAACGTTCATGTACCAACATTAAAGTTTACAGGGGTTTTTCCTTTATCTGTCGTTTTTACCAAAATTCTGGATATGGGTACCGTAAATATTGAACATCCTACTGTTTCAGTACTTCATAAAAGCCAGGTCTATAATAAAACGATGGATTCAGTAGAGCGGAAGACTCCTTATCAATTAATCTCAAAGTTTGTCAAGTCATTACAAATCGATAGAGTCGTACTGGATGATGTGGATTTCACTTACGAAAACCGGATGTTCAATAAGCCCAAAAAGAGCGTAATTGAGCATCTCCATGTGGAAATTACTAATATTCTGGTTGACTCACTTTCTGACCAATCAACCCGGAAAGTTTATTATGCCGACGACTACACTTTTTCTATTAAAGAAATTTCATTGCCTGATAAAAATCAATTGAATGATAACTTATTAAAAAACGTTGTTTTTTCGCTCAGAAACAGGGAACTCAGTATGAGTGAATACCACCTCAAGCCCCGCGCAGATGAAATGAGTTTCGGAAAGATGTCCGGCGGGCGTGACCGGGCAGAGTTGATGTTTAAGAATATTATCATCAAAGATATTCAACCGCAGATGCTTTTTCCTGATAACAAACTCTATGCCCGGACAATGAGCCTTGACAGTGGTTACGTAAAAGTATTTAACGACAAGCGGTATCCGAGGCCGAAACGAAACAAGGTAGGTGAGTATCCACACCAGTTGCTGAAAAAACTTGATTTAAAACTCAATATTGATACTATTCAGATCAGTAATGTACGAGTGACTTACACAGAATATGACCCCGAAGCAAAAATAACGGGCTATATTAGTTTTGATAGAATTAAAGGCAAGATATTTAATGCTACGAATGATAGCCTCCCATTGATTAAAAACCCTATCTGCAAGGCGCAGTTCCATACATATTTTATGAATACAAGTAGTCTGAATGTGTATTTTGCTTTTAATACCCCTTCTAAAAATGGGGAATTTACCTGCGAAGGCCAGTTAGGATACTTTGAGGGTACCTCTATCAATAAGATAACCATCGCACTGGCTAAGGTGAGTGTACAATCACTTAAGGTAAATAAATATGTTTTTAAACTCAAAGGTAACGATTATAAGGTAACTGGTACAGGTACCCTGTATTATGAAAATCTAAAAGCTGAGCTTTTAAAAGTGGGAGAAAAACAAGAAGAAAAAGAAGAGAAACCCAAAAAGAGATTATTCGGAATATTCAAGAGAAAACCTATTCCAACATTTATTGTCAATAATCTGGTATTGAAAGACGCTAATCCACGTAAGAATAATGAACTAAAAGTAGGCGTTATCAACCTTGCCCGGATTCCTGAAAAGTCATTCTGGGGAACCATCTGGGGAGGACTGTCCCAGTCTCTTTTGCAATGTGTTACAGGCACCGTAAAAGACTAAATCTGTTTCTACTAAATCCATATACATTACAATCAAGCCACCGGAACAGGTGGCTTTGTTTGTAAAGACACATAGACAATTAAAATCATCCGGTTTAACAGAATAAGCCTTATGTTTATTGCAATACGTTCGTATGTCTTACAATTTATAAAATTGAATCATGTAAAAAGGTAATAAAGCAAACATTTGCATATACTATACCCATTACTTAGTTTTGAGAAGTAACAAAGCATCAAACCTGCTATTTCGTGGAAAAGCTCAAACAACAAATCTGTCTGATTTTTGAAATAAGTGAAGAAGAAGCTGAGATTTTTCTGGCTGAATTCAGGAAAACAGAATTGAGGAAAAATGAAATCTTTATTGCAGCAGGAGAAATCTGCCATGTGGTAGGATTAATAGAAAAAGGCCTGATGGTTTGTGTATATAATAAAGACGGCGAAGATATAATTGATGAATTTGGCTTTGAAAATGGCTTCATTACCAACTATTATAGTTTTCTTACACAAACACCCTCGCTTAAAGAAATCCGGGCATTGGAACCTTGCATTATATATCTTATCAGTAGACAAAGTCTGGAGAAATTGGGCGGTAAATATCCGTTTATTGAACGGATGAGCCGGATTATGAATGAAAAATTATTTCTGAGAGCACATGACAGAATCAAATCCTTATTGCTTGAATCTGCCCATGAGCGCTATGAAAAACTGATTGCACAAAGGCAAGACCTCGCTCAGCGCATTCCACAATATATGATTGCCTCGTACCTGCATGTAAAACCCGAAACCATTAGCCGGATAAGAAAAAAAATCAGCAGAAGAAATTATTGACTTAGGTCAATGTACTATTCTTTCAAATCAGTTAGGTTTGCTCAAAATATAAATTAGATACAAATGAATCAGATAGAATTATTGGCAAAGCAAACCGAAGGAGCCTATGATTGGGCTAATAAACTAATCTATTCTATTCCTGATGAAAAATGGGATATTATGCCCGAAGTAGTCGAGTCAAGCGTGACCTGGCAGTTAGGGCACCTCCTTATCAGTTTTTATTATCACTCTGTTATGGTGATTACAGGCCACCAGATGGATATACTACAACAAATACCTATGAAAGAGTATTCTCAGTTTTTTCATAATACTGCTACTCATGAATATGCCGGAAAAACAAAGCCTGAAGACCTGAAAAACCAGTTGAAACTAATGCAGGAAAAATCAATCAGTATTATAAAATCTTTGTCTCCTGATGAATTAGCGGCACCTTTAGTGCCTACCCCTATACCCCACCCTGTTGCCAAAACTAAATTTGAAGCGCTTGACTGGAACATCAAACACACCATGTGGCATTGCGGGCAGTTAGGTATCCTGAAACGGATTGTACATGAGCGTTATGATTTTGGTTTGAGGTAAACCTAAGTCTTCTTTTCTGCTTTTTTCTTGTTCGCACTATTGTAGAGTAAGTAGGTAAGATTGAATTGGAAATTGACTTTGTCAGGGTTTATAATATTCCGTTCCCATTGGTTTTTAACCTTATAGTATATTTCCAAAGTGTTTGGCAAGCCGTTCGTTCTTACTCTTAGATTGGCTGAAACGAAGAAATTGTTCCATTTTACTCCTGCCTCAAGGGCATAAAATAGATTAATCTTAACCCCAGGTTCTAATGTTCTATCTAAATTAGAAAGAATACCTTTTGCACTGCCTCCAATTCCAATAAAAAACTTCGATATATGCTGGCTAATAAACTGATGCCTGAATCGTGGAGAAAGGTTCAGGTAGTAACTGTTGGCTGAAAAATTGTTTTGTTCACTCTTTACACTTTCCCTACTGATATAACTTTCAAATACCAAGCTATTCTTCTGCCGATTTCTTCTAGAAGAAATCGAAGTATTTATACCCAAAAGTATATTTGGAAGCATGTTTTCTGCTTGAAACTCCGAACCGAACTCACTATGATGAAATAAGCTTTTATCACTGCTGACCCCAGCCATTACCCCAAAAGTAAAAATTGCCTCATCTTTTTTCTTTTTCACATAACATGTATAATTGCAGCCTATGCACTCACTGAATTCAATAAATTTATTAGTCAGTACATCAGTACGATAATCAAGATGGTCTGTTTCAATTTTTTTATCGCATTTACTGAAAAGTAATTCTAACTGCTTCTGATACCTTTTATCATTCAACTCGAATGTCTTCCCATTTCGTTGCTCCATAAAGAAATGGTTGACCAGTTCTGTTATTTGCTCTCCATTCTTATAAAAAAAATGCGATTTCTCTTTTTTGTCTTTTACATATAACAAGCTATAATCTGCTTTCAGCAAAACCATAAATGCCAGTAAGCTGTCTTTCTCAATAACTAATTTGCGGTCATAGCGCATTGTTCCTTTTGTGAAAGGAGTAATGTCTAAATCAGCTCTGGCGATAAGGTAGTTTTCTTTGTCTGTTACGCCAAATGCACTGAGTTGCCTGAGGCTGTAGGATTGTTCGGCGTTGTCAGCACCGATGAAATTAATTGTTTTTGGGTTGACATCCCAATTCTGATCATCAATCAAACCTTTAAGCGTATCCGTTTGATTTTTTAGAATGATATATCCCTTAACATAATTTTTTTGCGAAAAAGCAGAGAAAGCAATAAAAACAAACAGCCATGTTTTTAGAAGTTTCATAAAGTGCGTTGTAAGATTTTAAACTGTTTGTCAACAGCAGAGTTTAATATATACGTATCGGGTTCCAATTTAATAAAAAAACTCCGGCAATAAAATATGGCACAGATTTATTTCAAAGTATTATATCATGAATAAATTCAACTACAACTTAGATTTTAAAACAACTGATTTCAGAAAAAACCCTGAACTTTATCGGATTGGCGTAGGCGAACAGGGTGTATTGTTGGTAGAACCCTACAAATCTGAATTACTTCCCTTATGGCGGTTTAAAACAGTTGAATTAGCCAAAGAATCAAGCAAAGCTATTTTTGCACAATTTGAAAAATACCTTCAAGAGAAAGATTTCGTAGGAGCAGATATGGCCCGCAAATACCTGCAAATGGGCTTTACCCGTGCACGCCGCTACGCCAACCATGCCAGTGGACAAAAATATGCGCAAAATAAGCCAGGCAAAGAGGCTGTTGAATACCCCTACTCTAGTGGAAGTAAGTTTAAGGATAACCAGGTACTGCCACAAGAAGCCGATGCGTTGACAAACGAAAAAGCACAGGTAGCACAGATATTTAAAGAAGCCTGGTTCAGAGCTAAAGATAATGCTGAGTACAAGGCTTTGAAGAAGTGGTTTCGGGGGAAGTATTATAAACCAGATTCATAAAGCAAAAACCACCTTTTACAAGGTGGTTTTTTCGTAAGATTAAGAAAGAAAGAAGTCGGAATCCCTATGAGCCACACATCTCGCAACCCTCAGGGTCGTCGAGTGAGCATTGCATAGCGGCGTATTGATACTCATCATCACTAGTAAAGCTTGCGGCAGCTGCTGCCTTTGCCGTTTGTTCTTCGGCATATTTAGCATAATCCAATGGTTTTTCCTCAACGGTTGTTACAGCGGGTACTACTTCTGCAATCGCTTGTCTGTCTACTGTAAATTTCACAGCATCAGTAGCGGCTTTGGTGCGTAAGTAATACATACCTGTTTTCAAACCTGCTTTCCATGCGTAGAAATGCATAGAAGTAAGTTTACCGAAATTCGCATTTTCCATAAAGATATTTAATGACTGACTCTGGCAGATGTATGCTCCACGGTCAGCGGCCATATCGATAATAGTTTTTTGCTTGATTTCCCACGCTGTTTTGTAAATATCTTTCAAATTCTGTGGGACTTCAGGAATAGCCTGCACAGAGCCATTAGCTGCAATCAGCTTGTTTTTCATGGTATCGTTCCAGAGACCAATTTTTACCAGGTCTTTTAATAAATGTTTGTTTACCACCACAAACTCACCTGACAACACACGACGGGTGTAGATATTTGAAGTATAAGGTTCAAAGCATTCATTATTGCCTAATATCTGGCTGGTTGAAGCGGTTGGCATCGGAGCCACCAAAAGTGAGTTACGCACACCATTCTGCTTCACTTTCTCACGAAGTTCTTCCCAGTTCCAACGATTTGAGTCAGGTGTAACACCCCACATGTCGAACTGGAAGATACCCTGCGAAATCGGAGAACCCTCCCATGTAGCATAAGGCCCTTCTTTCACTGCCAATTCCATCGATGCTTCCATCGCAGCATAATAGATAGTCTCAAAAATATCCTTGTTTAATCGACGAGCTTCGTCAGATTCAAAAGGCATTCTCAGGATAATCAATGCATCGGCTAATCCTTGTACACCTAAACCAATCGGGCGGTGACGAAGATTGCTTTTCTCTGCTTCAGGAACAGGATAGTAATTGACATCAATTACTTTATTTAAGTTACGGGTGATTACCTTCGTAACTTCATACAACTTCTGATGATCAAATTTCAAAAAGCCTGTTTTAGCATCTTTTACAATATATTTTGGTAATGCAATAGATGCAAGGTTACAAACGGCTACTTCATCAGGGGCTGTGTATTCGATGATTTCGGTACACAGGTTTGACGATTTGATTGTACCCAGGTTCTTCTGATTTGATTTCTGGTTAGCCGCATCTTTGTATAACATGTACGGAGTACCTGTTTCTACCTGCGACTCCATGATAGCAAACCATAGATCCTGTGCTTTAATAGTCTTACGGGCGCGCCCTTCCAGCTCATATTTCTGATACAATCTTTCAAATTCTTCTCCGTAACATTCTGACAGACCCGGAGCTTCGTGAGGGCAGAATAACGACCATGTATCGTTCGCCTCAACACGCTTCATGAATAAGTCAGAAATCCAGAGGGCATAAAATAAATCCCGGGCACGTAATTCTTCCTTTCCGTGATTTTTCTTTAACTCTAAAAATTCAAAAATGTCGGCATGCCATGGTTCAATATAAATGGCAAATGAGCCTTTGCGTTTTCCACCACCCTGGTCAACATAGCGTGCAGTATCGTTAAAAACACGAAGCATCGGTACGATACCATTAGAAGTACCGTTGGTACCTTTAATGTAAGACCCTGTTGCACGAATATTGTGAATAGCAAGTCCTATACCGCCTGCCGATTGAGAAATCTGCGCAGTCTGGCGTAGGGTGTCATAAATACCTGTAATACTGTCGTCTTTCATCGTTAACAAGAAACATGATGAAAGCTGTGGCTTTGGGGTACCGGCATTAAACAAGGTAGGGGTGGCATGTGTAAACCAACGTTCTGAAAGTAATTCGTAGGTTTCTAATACACGGTCAATGTCATCGCCATGAATACCCACTGCCACACGCATAAGCATATGTTGCGGACGCTCAACGATTTTGTTGTGTAATTTAAGTAAATACGATTTTTCAAGGGTTTTATAACCGAAATAATCGTATCCGAAGTCTCTGTCATAGATAATGGCAGAATCAAGCGTTGCCGCATGTTTCTGAATTACTTTCCAGGTGTCTTTACCGATTAATGACGCATTTTGTCCGGTTTTCGGGTCCACATACTGATACAGCATTTTCATGGTCCCTGAAAAAGACTTCAAAGTGTTTTTGTGAAGATTTGAAATGGCAATCCTGGCAGCTAAAATAGCATAGTCAGGGTGCTTTGTGGTCATCGAAGCGGCGGTTTCCGCAGCAAGATTATCTAATTCCGAAGTACTAACTCCATCATAAATTCCTGCTACAACTTTCATGGCTACTTCAACGGGTTGGACAAATGCCGGCTCAAGGCCATAGCATAATCGCTCAATTCGAGCTGTGATTTTGTCGAACTTTACCGACTCGCGGCGTCCGTCTCGTTTGATTACATACATAAGGCAGTCTCAGTAAGGGGTTTGGATTCGAAAAATATTTTTATGCCCATACCTAATTGATAGGGACAATCGTAAACAATACAGCAACATATTTATAGTTATGGTGACCGCCAGTCACTTTTCGGGTTAATTTTTTGGGTTGTAAAGCAGTCTTTCTTTCTCTCCTCTCATGCACAAATATTCGTTTTTATTCAGTCATGAGAATGTAAAATTAACAAATTCTAAAGGCTTGAAAAAACCCGACTTCTATACCATTTTAGCAACAGTAAAAAAGTCTAATATTAAGAAAATGTTAAGACCTAATAATCAATCAGTTAGTTTTAATGAAGGTAGAAAAAATCAAACTAAAAAGTTATCCACAAAAGTTATGCACACTTTTTCGGATTTTTTCATAGTAAAAATTTACGTAGTGGTTAGGAAGGGGTCTTCATTAACAAATGTAAAATATTTAATTTTCAGAAAAAAAAATTACTTCTGAAAAAGTTATCCACACTGAAAATGCCAGTATTAATCATGACATTCCATCAACAGAAGATCTCCCTGCTCATACGAAATTTTTACAATACCATCATTGGCGGCTTCATTACTATTTCCTGCACGATATCCGAGTATAAGTGACTCATTATCAAGCACGTACCGCAAATTTTCCGTACATATTCCTGTGGCTGAACCAACAGGTATCAAAGAAATGGGCGAACCTTTCGTAAACCACTTCTCAAAGACGTTTGGGGTAGGCAATAGGGGGTATATTACTGAATAATCGTCTATTAAAACGACTTGAAGTTTACTTTTGTAACGTACTATATTGGTCATATTAGTGATGGAGTGATCAGCCCGCCGACCAGTCGCCCACACCACATTTACCGCAGGAAACCCACGACTTATCAACATATCAAAGGCCTTTTCAAGATCTGTTTTTTCCTGATCCGGCGTATGTATAATTTCAATCGGATACTGACTTTTTTCGATTTCTGTTAAGTTAATGTTATCATCAAAATCACCTAACAGAACATCTACCTTAATACCCAATTCAATTACACGATGGATGGCCTGGTCCAACACCACAACTAACGGACTCCACTCCAGTAATTGTCCCAACAAATCGAAACTACATGCCTCACCATTGGCGATAATCAATGCAGGTTCTTGCTTTTCTCTTACTATATGATGAGACGACATTCAGAAAATACTAAAATTTTATGCCAGAGTAAATAGTAAACCTCTTAACGGCTACAGAAGTTCTAAATAATAACGAATATTTTTGAAATAATTATCACAGCAGTTATAAGTGGCTAGCTATCAAGACATCCGAATTTATTTCATATCAGCCAGTTTGGCTAAATCAATATCATCAATTGTAGCTTTGATTTTATCCATAGACACATTATTACCTTTAACACTCACTACAAAGCGATTGGCAAGAAGCACAGCAAGTTCTCCGTCTTTGCTATCATTATTATACTTTTCAAAGGCCTTGTGTTCTTTATATTTTGTTGTTTTTTCGTAGCCCGAATCATTTTCTTTATCTACATCTACCATTGCCCAGGCGGCCATGCCCATAATAGCACCTGTTCCGGCCACATCAACGATACTTACTTCAATAGAACTGTCACCCTCGCGGTATCGGGCATTAGCAGTAGATACCTGAAAGCCCATTGCGCCTGTTTTCTCGCTTGATGCTTCCTTACGGGGCAATCCATCGGCATCAGTAGGCAATAGTTCTTTTAGAAGTTTGGCATCTACTACCTCTTTGGGACCGTCTTTTGATAGTTTCTCAGCTTCATCTGCCAGGTTTTGTAGTGCTTCTAACCCGGTTTTTGGTGTTTCTTTTTTTTCTTCCTCTTTTTTACCGCCGCAATTTGACAGCAAAAAAGTAGAGGCCAGCAGGCAGGCCAGTAGGTGGGCAGTTTTCATGTTTTAGTATTTTTAAAGGGTAAAACTTCAAGAAATATAGATACTTTTTCAAAAACAAAAAATGATTTGTCATATTTTAATTCTGCCTGCTACCTTTGATTCTTTATTACTCAATCAATGCTTACTTTCCCAAACGCTAAAATAAATATAGGGCTTAATATTGTGGAAAAAAGACCCGATGGATTCCACAATATTGAATCGGTTTTTTATCCTGTCAACTGGTGTGATGCCTTAGAAATTGTACCTGCCCGAGAATTTCATTTCCAGAGTTCCGGTTTGTCTATTCCCGGCAATACAGATCATAATCTTTGTATAAAAGCTTATCACTTATTACGCAACAGCCAGCCCGGAATGACCAGAGCATCCGTACATTTTCATCTGCATAAAGTAATACCTATGGGGGCAGGCCTTGGAGGCGGCTCAGCAGATGGCGCTTTTACATTGAAAATACTCAATGAAATTTTTGAATTAGGCCTCAGCATTCCCGAATTACAGCATTACGCCCGTCAGTTAGGATCTGACTGTGCTTTTTTTATTGAAAACCGTCCGGTATTTTGTTTCAATAAAGGCGACGAATTCGAAGATTTTTCGCTAAATTTAAAAGGTCGGTATATCGTTTTAGTGAATCCGGGCATTCATATCTCAACGGCTGAAGCTTATGCCGGAATAGAACCACAAAAAGCGGCAACCCCTCTGAAAGAAGCATTGAAACTACCACTCAATAAATGGGAAGGGCTTGTTAAAAACGATTTTGAAGAAAATTTGTTATCCAGATATCCGCCTATTGCAGAAACAAAAAAAGCGCTGTATGACCACGGCGCACTCTATGCCTCTATGACAGGCTCCGGTTCTACTGTTTATGGCATTTTTGAGACAGAAAAAGATTTAAAAACACAATTTCCGGACTTTACACTCTGGCAGGGTTATTTAGACTGATAGAAATCACCAA
This sequence comes from Chitinophaga pinensis, assembly GCA_943368675.1. Taxonomy (GTDB): domain Bacteria; phylum Bacteroidota; class Bacteroidia; order Cytophagales; family Spirosomataceae; genus Emticicia. The sequence continues at coordinate 23,365 of CALRLN020000001.1, forward strand.
AGAGAATGTTGAAACATTTAACAAAACGACGTGAACCACTTGCATTCATGCTTTATCTGGGCATTGTAGGCAGTAGTCTGTTGTTTTTTTTTATCGTTCTCGTTTTTATTACTAAAGAATTCAGTAATCAGCAGATCACTTTAAAAATACCGGGTGTATTCTGGGCAAGTACGTGGATCATTATAACAAGTAGCTCAACCCTGCATTGGGCCAACAAGGCTTTCAGAGAGGAAAGATTCCGAAGCTATCGCCTCAATATCAGCCTCACGCTATTATGTGGTGTCGGCTTCATGGTTTTACAGGCGATAGGCTGGCGGCAGATGATTCTGGGTGGTATTACCATGAGCAATAATACAGGCGGAATGTTTATTTACATTCTATCAGGGTTGCATTTAGTTCATGCTTTAGGAGGTATCATTGCTTTAGGAGTAGCTAACAGAGATGCCTTTAACCGAATGGAATATATAGAATCTTATGTATATAGTGTCAATCCACCGAATCAGTTAAAGCTCAGACTAATAAGTATTTACTGGCATTTTATTGATGCTTTATGGGTACTCTTATTTATCTTTTTACTATACCATGCTTCACAAAACCCGGGGAATAGTCATTAATTATATTCGTTATCGTGAAACGTCTATTATTGCCAAAATCTATACCGAAAAGTTTGGGATACAGTCATATATAGAAAACGGGGTGAGGAGTAGTAAAGGTAAAAACAGAATTGCGCTTTTTCAGCCGCTTAGTTTATCAGATCTGGTATTATACCATGATGATAAAAAAGAGATTCATCGCATCTCTGAAATCAAATCAGCCTATCCGTTTAAAACCCTGCCTTATGATGTGTATAAATCAAGCATTGCCATGTTTTTAGACGAGGTACTAAACAAGACGCTGAAAGAAAGTAATGAGAATCCTGTATTATTTGATTTCCTTTATCATTCATTGATCTTTTTAGATCAGACCGAGCAACATTTCGAAAATTTTCACCTTATTTTTCTATTAAAATATGCATTTTTCCTGGGCTTCTCACCCCATGATGCCAATGAGATTCTGACACAATTCCGTGAAGCCAATATCTTTATTCCATTTGATTCAGGCTACACAACCCTGATGAATCATCTGATTACAGCCGACTATCAAACTGCTATTCCTATGAGCCGTGGAGCAAGAAACCATTTATTAGAGGCCATCATTCTATTCTATCAATTGCATGTTGAAGATTTCGGTGACCTAAAATCCTTACAGGTCTTACGCGAAGTTTTGAGCTAATGTACTGAATATCCCATCCTGCCCAAATACCATCAAAAGTTCTTTGCCACTGGTACTAAGTTTCAGAATTCTTCTATATTTATCTATGTATCATTGACTATACTGCTCACTTAGAAAGCATAATAAAACAAAAAAATATAAAAGCTACGTCAATCAGTGGAATAAGCGCAATTTTAAATGACAAAGAATAATTACTCGAAAAAAATTTAATCCAGGCAAAAATCTGTGTGATTAAGATTATAACAGGCAGTAAAAATGTGGCCCCCAGAAGTATCCAGAGGAGTGAATTTTTTTCTGAGCCTGGAGCATCAAACATCATTGGCGACATCATTGCCATCATCACTGTTGGAATCAGGGCAAGTACCCAAAGAATGTTATTAATCAAGGCGATAATTTTCATAAATAAATAGAGATAAAGGTTTACTCTGTTATGGGTTAAAAATGACACTAAAATTATTGTTTGTCAAGTGTTTGTATAAGTAATCCCAGAAAAACAAGAACTAATGATTTCAGGAATAAAGATTTGATGCAATATTCATTCTCTGCTTCAATCAGATTTAAAAATGTAAGCAGTTCTCCACCGTCTAATCAATTCAATAAAGACGTATTGTTTTCTAAACTTAAAATCTTCAATTTTGTTTTCCTATAAGTTTGTCAGTATCTATGAAAAAATCTTTACTATTTCTTATACTTTCTTTAAGCTTTCTCCCTTTTGCTATACAGGCGCAGCAAATTAACTTTACACCTCCTCCTGCGCAGGCAAAATTAAAACTTGGCCTGGCGCAGATTGCTAATTTAGCTACTAACAATCAACTGATTGACGCTGGTTCGGTACGCAATTATGATTTGTTCCGTTTTAAAGATGCCAATAAGATAGTATTGGTTGATATAATAGCCAAAACAGAAGTAAATGCCTTGCAGAAAGAACTTAGCCTTGCGGCCGTAGAAATAATAGGCTATTCTAAAAAAAGAGTGACCTGCTGGGTAGAAACAGACAAGATTACCAGCCTGATTGGAACATCAAGAAATATTTCATGGATACAGCCTGTTATAAAGCCTCTTAATAATTCAGGCCCGGTTATGTCACAGGGTGATTCTGCCCAGCGTTCGGATATAGTCAGACAAATGACAGGGCTAAACGGAACAGGAGTAAAAATAGGTGTTTTATCTGATAGTTATAACCTTTTAGGAGGTGCAACCGCTGGCGTAAGTGCCGGAGAGCTACCAGGTACCGGAAACCCTGATGGATTTACAACTCCCGTAACTGTTTTGAGTGAATCATTAAGCGGAGGAAACGACGAAGGCAGAGCCATGTTAGAAATTATACACGATGTAGCGCCGGGCGCGCAGTTGTATTATTATTCTGCCTATAATGGTGAAGCTGACTTTGCCAATGGTATCAAAGCTCTGGCTGCGGCTGGCTGTAAAATTATTGTTGATGATATTACCTACCTCCTTGAACCATTTTTTCAGGATGGTATCATTGCTCAGGCTGTTGATGAAGTTACAGCCAATTATGGTGTATCTTATTACTCATCGGCGGGCAATTCTATTAATAATTCTTATGAAGCCCCCTATAAAGCATCCACATTTAAGCCTTTTGTTAATAGTAATGAAACCGCACACAATTTCGGAACAGAAGAAACTCCGGTTTACTTATTACCGATTCAGGTAATAGGGAGTATGACCATGACTTTAGAGTGGGACGACCCTTATTTCAGTACAGGTAATGGCTCTGCCGGGGCAACCTCAGACCTCGACATTTATCTATTAATACAAAATGGCAATAGTTATCAGATAATTGCTTCCAGCAATGATAGCAATATAGGTGCGGATCCTGCCGAGATATTTGGAGCGAATGGCGCAGGAACTGCCTATGTGTTGATTACTAAAATTGCAGGAACTAATCCCCGGAATATCAAATTTATTGGTTTTCGAGGCTTAAGCTGGGCAATTACACCTACCAGCATTGCAGGCATTAAAGCCTCTACTATCATCGGCCACCACAATGCTACCAGTACGATATCCGTAGGAGCTGCCAGTTATGACCAGACCCCGGCTTATGGAGTTAATCCACCTTTGCCTGAATCTTATACTTCGCGCGGAGGTACACCTATTTATCGTTCTATCTCGGGGGACCTTCTTCCTGTTCCCATTATCAGGCAAAAGCCCGAAATAGTTGCTCCTGATAATGCCAATACGTCCTTTTTCGTTGCCGGGTATGATTATGAAAACGATGGAGTCCCTAATTTCAGCGGTACGTCCGCCGCTGCTCCGCACGTAGCCGCAGTAGCAGGCCTGATGCTACAGGGCAATCCTACCCTTACTCCGGGTGCAATCAAAGCCGCGCTGATAAATTCAACTGTGGATATGGACGACCCTTCAACTCCCGGCTTCGATACAGGTTTTGACTATGCCACAGGTAATGGATTAATCAGGGCAGATGCTGCCGTTTTAAGCACCTTAGACCCCAACTGCCCTACTGTGAGTGTGACAATTACCCGACCAACCACTTTTTGTGAGGGTGATTCGGTAATATTTGATGCCAACGTCTCTCCGGGCTATACTTTTCAATGGAAACGAAACAATACTGATTTACAAGGGGAAACACAGGCAAGGTTAATCGCCAGACAATCGGGTATGTATTCGGTAGCCATTACCAATCTTAGTTGCACATTATCCTCTACTGTAATCAGGGTTGTTTCAAAATTAGGTGTACCTGCACCGACCACCGTCAGCCGGAGCATTAGCCAGGGATCAACGATATCCACCGGAAACGGGCTGCAAGCCGGCAGCAATTGCCATCCGCAACAAACTGCCACTTATGCGGGCCCGACCATAGGGTATGATAACGGCAATAAAAGTGGTGCTGATCCGACAGTAACCGTTTCAGGATTAAATGGAACTATAGCACTTACACGGGTATCAATCACATGGAGGAAAAGAAGCGGTGGTACAATTAATGATTGCGGAACAACCGGAGGTAATGTTAATCCTTTCAACGATGAGGTGTCTTTTAGAATAGTGGCTCCGGATAATACCACCATTAGTCTGCTCAATGCCAATACTTATGCTTTTTATGGAAGCTATGCAGGCACAGTCACTACCGTATTTGAAGATGGAGGCAGTACCGTAGGAACAATACCTGCTTCAGGCACTTTTAGCCCTGCTCAGAGTCTGGCTTTACTGGATGGTAAAACACCTAACGGGACATGGAAACTCATAGCCAATGATGATGCCCCCGCAGACCCCCTTTGTGTGGAGAGTTTTTCTGTAACCGTTTATACCAATGGTACCGGAACTGCAAGCAGCATTACCTGGTGGAACAGCCCCACAGCCGGAACACAAGTTGGAACAGGTAGCGAGTATATTCCAACTGATACTGCTCCCGGTACCTATACCTACTATGCCGAGGCAACCTGCGCAGGCAGCGGGCTTAGTTGCCAGACAAGTATCAGAGTACCTGCTACATTGACCATTGTACCAGGTTGTGTAACACAGGCCGGAAGCGTAAGCGGTGACGCCAATGTATGCGCCGGAAGCAATAACGGCACCTTAACTTTGGCAGGACATACAGGTACTGTGCTAAGATGGGAGTCGTCAACAGATAACTTTACTACTTTAAACACACTCAATAATACCACTACTTCACAGAATTACTCAGGGCTTACACAAAATACCCAGTTCAGGGCAGTAGTAAAAAATGGTTCGTGCATAGAAGCAAATGCTACTCCTGCTACTATCACTGTTATCTTTGTTAATGCCACTGCAAGTAATACTGGTCCCTATGAGGTGGGACAAGCTATCCAACTCATAGCCTCGGGAGGTAGTTCTTATAACTGGTCAGGTCCTGATAGTTTTAGTAGCAATGATAATCCGGTTGCCATTAATAATGCTACTTTGTCAATGGCTGGCACCTATACTGTTACCGTTACGCAAGGCAATTGTACGGCCACCGCAACCACTTTTGTATCGGTAAACGATATTAACCCCTGTAGCAAAGTAGTAGATTTTGATTATGTACTGGCTGGTAGCCCTTTCGATTATAAGTTTCCTTTAATGAATAACATGGTGATTGCACAGGTGCCAGAAGAAACCTCTATTGTACTCAACCCTATTTGTCCGTCTGTTACGATTGAGAGTTTCAGAATAGTACTGCAAGGCCCTGCTCCTTTTCAGAATCATGAGACTATCGAAAATGTACCTATTTATGCGCTATTTAATAATACCGGAAACAACGTTTTAGGGCGTCATTTACCTGTCGGAAATTATACCCTTACCACAACAGGCTATAACCAGGATAATGCTCAGGGAAGCATTACTTATGGTCCGGTAGTTATTAATTTCATTATCGTGGCCAGTAATGCAACAATAGCCACGCCAACCTTCAATATCAATTCGCTTTGCGCCGGAGGTAGCAATACTTTCAATGTCAATTTTGCTACCACAGGTACATTTGCTTCGGGTAATCAGTTCGAGGTACAATTATCAGATTTATACAGTTCATTCGATAATCCGGTGGTAATAGGTACATCTAATACAGCAGGCAATGTAGCCTGTACTATACCTGCCAATGTGATAGCAGGCAACCAGTATAAAATCAGGGTAGTTTCTACTAATCCCACTATCAATGGTAATTCTAATGGAACTACCATCAGTATTACCTCAAGTATGCTGACATTAGTAAGCCCGGCTGATGATTATACCGGAGCTATACTTATTAAGAAAGCCGGACAGACCATCAATGCCACTAATAAGATATATACACCATCAAATATCAGCTATGAAGCAGGAAATGCGATTATTTTAGGGACCGGTTTTCAGGTAGATAATAATGCAGTTTTTAAAGCAGAGATAAAAAGTTGCTATAATTGATGAATAAAAACTATTATTTTGTTAAATACTCTTTTTTTTTTGATTAAATATTTTTAATTTTGCAGCCCGTTTTAGCGATTTTTAGTTTCAATACAAATAAAGCAATGAAAAAAGATATTCATCCAAATTATAGACCAGTTGTTTTCTGGGATTTGTCGTCGGATTATAAATTTTTAACACGCTCATGTGTTAATACCAAAGAAAATATTGTTTGGGAAGATGGCAATGAATACCCTGTTTACAAAGTGGAGGTTAGCTCAAACTCTCACCCATTCTATACTGGTAAAAATGTATTGCTTGATACAGCCGGACGTGTTGATAAATTCAACAAACGTTATGGTAAAAAATAATTATCAGACTTACTTACTGAAAAGGTCTTTTAGAACATTCTAAGAGACCTTTTTTGTTTTTGTTAATTACTGAATATTTCCCGACAATCCAAAAAAGTACAGGTTGTTTGGAGCTTGCTTAGTGTAATTTAGATATTTTTGTAGAGAATAGTATTGCTAACATTGCACAAAACATGAACATCAGGCAGGAGTTAATGTTTTTCTTTAGTGGCTTAGGCGTTTTCAACGGTCTGGTCATAGCTGCCTATTTTCTGTTTTTCAAGAAAGTCCGCACTTTCGCCAGTATCATGCTTGGCTTATTGTTATTATGCCTGAGCGTAAGAGTAGGCAAATCAGTATTTCTGGTTTTTAAACCCGGCCTGGCTAAGATTTACCTGCAAATCGGCTTATCGGCCTGCTTCTTTATAGGCCCTACTCTCTTTTATTTAATTAAGGCTATCCGCGAGCAAATCATTGAAATACCTGCTTACTGGATAAAGAACTTTGCATTACATCTGGCTATAATTGTCTCTGTAGGTGTGCTGTTTACCTACGAAGAGTATCCCGATTTCTGGGGTCCATACATGGTTAAATTCATTTACACGCAATGGTTCTTATATACATTTGCCACCGGATTGAAAATTCGGGATGTGTTTACAAAAGTTTTTAAGAGGCATGAAACGCTGAACTTATCTGAACGGTTTCAATTATTGTTGTTTTTGGGTAACACTATCATTTTAATCAGCTATCTTCTCTCTCTTCTTAATATTTTCGATGGGTTTTATATAAGCGGGCCTCTTTCTTTTACTTTTATTCTCTACATCAGTATTCTGTTTTTATTAAGAAGAGAAAAGATGGAAACCTTTATATTTGCCGCACAAGACAGGTATGCTAACAAGAAAATAGCAGATGAACAGGCAACAGCCTTAGTGCAGAAACTGGAAAGACTATTACTGGAACAAGCCTTGTATAAAGATCCGAATCTTAAACTGAATGATTTATCGAAAAAAATCAATATTTCAGGGCATCAGTTATCCCAATTACTGAATGATAATTTAGGTAAAAGCTTCTCAACTTTTATTAATGAATACCGTATCAATGAAGCCTGCAAAATGATTATTGAGCAGCCGAATCTGACCCTCGAAGCGATAGGATATGAGGTGGGCTTTAACTCAAAATCTACTTTTTATACAACTTTTAAAAAGTTAAAGCACACTACACCCATGATTTATAAAGAAAAGGCTGAAAAACCGATTAATCTGTAAATCATTGATTATTAACAAATTGCAACCCTATATCAGCCTTCAAAAGTCTGGTTTTATAATTCCGAACTCCTGAATCTTAAATTCTGAACTTTGCTTCATTCTTCAAAAATTACATTTGACAAATTTTTGTTTAAATGTACATCCTCATGTCAAAATCATTGCTCGCAACTCTTGTATTTGTTTTTGTTTATTCTCTGACAATTGCACAGGTCAACCTCTCGGGAAAAGTAATTGATAGTATCAGTAAACAAGGTATTCCATTTATGAATGTTTCCTTGCTTTCAGCCCAGGATTCTACTTTGGTAAAGGGTAGCACAACCGATTCCACAGGCGCCTTTATTCTGCCGTCTGTGCAAAAAGGCAGTTATGTTCTGCTTTTTTCTTCCGTCGAATATCAGAGGAAATATCAATCTGTAATAGTAGAAAATGAATCACAAAGGAGTTTAGACCTGAATGAGATACTCATGATTGCCACAAATCAACTATTGAATGAAGTAAATGTAAGGGCGGATAAAATACAGCTACAACAGACAGATGAAAAACTGATTGTAAATATTGCTGATAACAAACTCTTCAATACAGCCAGCAATGGCTTTGATATACTGAAGAAAATGCCCGGCATACAAATCAATAATGATGGGAGTCTTTCGATGGCAGGTGGGATAATTCCTACTATTTTTATAGATGGTAAACCTATGCCTATGAGCGTGGAACAATTACAAAACTATCTGAATGGTCTTACACCTGAAATGATTGCTTCCATCGAAATTATCTCTAATCCATCAGGCAGATATGATGCCGAGTATAAGGCAATTATTGACATCAGGCTTCAGCATGACAAGACTTTAGGCTGGATAGGCAATTATGCAGGCACTATACAGCAGGGCGTTTATGCGCTTTTCAATAATAATCTAACCATGACGTATAATACGTCAAAAGTGGCCTACACTGCACGGTTAGGGTATCTGTCAGGTGCTACGGTATATCGTTACCGGGCATTGCAGCATCAGGCTAATAATAATATTATGCGAACAGATACCTGGCAGAAAACCAATAATGATAATCTCAATGTACAGTTTGAGGCAGACTATCATTTAAGCAAAAATCATAATCTTGGATTGATATTGCGCACGACCCGCCTAAACCGAAAAGCGTGGGCTAATAATACATTACATTTTACCAACCCGGCAGACGAGATTGTGCTATCAAATATTCATAGTATGAATAACTATGTGCCTACTCAAAGTAATTATGGTGTTAATCTGAGTTATGATGCACATCTGGACAAAAATGAACTGCATATATTGGGTGTTGTTTCCCAGGTAAATAACGGGCGGATGGAAGACATTCAGAATACCCAGACCCTTAACGGAGAATTACTCAATTACTGGAAAACTGACTTAGTAAATAATATCTCTATCCGTTCTGTTCAAACCGATTTCATTAGTAATACCAACAACGGTAAATGGGAAATGGGTGCCAAGTTTGCGTTTATTACTACAAAGAATAACCTTAGATATGATACGCTCAGTAAAGACAATGCTTTTGTGCTTGATCTGAGCAGAAGCAATAATTTTCATTATAATGAATATATATCCGCAGCCTATATGGTGTATGGAAATAAATGGGATAAACTGAATTACAAACTAGGTTTACGGGCTGAACATACCAATAGCATTGCCAATGCGATTACGAGTAACCTGATTACGGAGCGGGATTACTTAAAATGGCTACCGAGTATTAACCTTTCCTATCCATTGCCAAATGAGCAGCAAATGACGGCTTCTTATACCCACCGCATGACACGTCCCGGCTTTGAATCATTGAATCCTTTCCGATTCTATTTAAGTCCGTTAAACTACTGGGTGGGTAATCCTTATCTTTTGCCCTCAACTACCAAACAGTTGAGCTTGACTTATACCAAAAAGAATTACTATATACTATTGAATGCAGGCAGAGAGGTTGACCCTATGGCTCGTTATCCTGAATACAATCGGGTAACGAATGTATTGGAGTATCTGGGAACAAATTTGCCCTATAATGATTTTGCTACACTGGAGGCCAATTTACCCTTAGCTATAAAAAAATGGTGGAGAATGAACCATAATCTTGGCCTGTATTATAAAAAAGAGCAAACGCCATATCATGGCGTCGTATATAAAATTCCGGTTACGAATTATATGATTAACGGAAGCCAGATTTTCACGCTCTCTAAAGATTTTACATTTGATATTTATTATTACTATGTATCTACCAGAGGGAATGGACTCTATATTTTTAAACCTATTTATTATGTAGATTTAGGTTTACAGAAAACGTGGTTAAAAGGTAAACTGAATACCAAACTTAATTTTTATGACGTTTTTAACACCAACTATCTGCAATTGATTTTCAGAGAAAAAAGTATCATAAACAATGAGTTTTCGCATTGGAACGGTAATCAGCGCGTGGTATTTTCATTGACCTATAACTTTGGAAAATCAGGCTATAAAATCAGACAGAATACAAGAAATGAGGAAGAAAGCCGTGTGAGCAATTAATGCACTGTCATTTTGCCGGCTTTAAAAACGGGTAGAGAACCACAGATAGTAATATCAGTACACCACCTATATAAAAACCGGTAGTCATGCGTTCTTTTTCACCAAAGATAAAATAAGCCAGCAGGATTCCATAAATAGGCTCCATATTGATAGAAAGGTTGAGCGTAAAAGCAGATATTTTTTTCAGCAGCTTCACCATTTCGTTGTATGGATATACTGTGCAGACCAATCCTAAAATAGCTATCCATATCCAGTCAGTAAGGCTTGGTATCAATTGAAAATCAGTATCGGGCGCTGCATAGATTATGATAGGAATAAATACGCAGGAGGATATAAATGCACCTGCCATTTCGTAGAATGTGATGGTTTGTGCCTCATACTTATAGGTCAGTTGCGCATTGATAACCGAAAAAATGGTAGCCAGAAAAGCGGCTATGATACCGATGATAATCCCGGTAAGGTATTTATATTCAAACTTAAATACAAAGTACATTCCTGCCACTACCAATACCCCCAGTAAAACCTCAATATAACTGATTTTCGTTTTTTTAACGATAGGCTCCAGAATACTCGTAAAAAAAGAAGTAATCGAAAAAGTTACGAGACTTATAGCAATGGTAGAAGCCCGTGCCGAGCCAAAGAAACACATCCAGTGCAAAGATATGATTGCCCCTACTCCTAATAATGGTAAACTTTCTTTAAAAGGAATCAGGATATTCTTCTTCTGAATCTTTGCTACTATATACATCCCCACAGAAGCCAGAAAGGTGCGATACAATACCACTCCTAAAGCTGATACATCAGTCAGGCGCCCGAGTATGGCCGTAAAACCTAAAATGATAACAATCAGATGTAGCTTCAGGTAATCTTGTGGTGATGCTTTGGTCATGTTTTTATCGGCTCCAGGGAAGTTCAGATATAGGCTTTACGAATAGCCAAAGGTAGTGAGATTCTTAATAATAATAATTGCCATCGGCCTGTCTTATTTTATAGAAAGATCTGAATACGTTTTCAAGCCATGATTTAAAAATAGTTATACAAACATTTCTTCCCGTTTATGTGTTGTAAGACTACCAAATTGAAAGAAACGTGAATATTTTAATTACCGGTGGTACCGGACTCATTGGTCAGCATCTGACAAAAATCCTGTTGAAAAATGGACATACGGTTTCTTATTTAAGCCGTAAAAAAGAAGATATTCCCGGGGTAAAAGTATATCTATGGGATATTGAGAAAGGATTCATAGAGGATGAAGCCTTAAAAAACATCGACGCTATTATACATCTGGCAGGTGCCGGAATTGCAGACAAACGATGGACGGACAAGCGTAAGCAGGAAATTATAGATTCCCGTATCAGACCCATTCAATTACTTAATCAACATTTACAGGTACAAAAAATCAGACTTAAAGCTTTTATTTCAGCCTCGGGTATAGGTTATTACGGTGGCGATACAGGTGAAACTAGATTAGATGAGAATAGCCCTGCGGGTAATGATTTTCTTGCTACCTGCACTAAAATATGGGAAGCCGAAACAGAAAAATTCACGCAGGCCGAAAGAGTTGTAAGTCTCCGTACCGGAGTTGTATTAAGTGAAAAAGGCGGCGCTCTGGTTAAACTGATACAGCCCATTAAATTAGGTGTGGGGTCACCTCTGGGCAGTGGGAAACAGTGGATGTCGTGGATACATATTGATGATATGTGCGCATTATATTTACAAGCCGTTGAAGACGAAAAAATGCGTGGCACTTATAATGCTGTTGCGCCAGCGCCTGTCCGCAATGAAGAAATGACCAGCACCGCAGCTCAGGTATTGAAACGCCCGCTATGGTTACCCAATGTCCCGGCTTTTGTACTGAAAATGCTATTTGGTGAATTAGCCATTGTCGTTTTAGGTGGAAATTACGTAAAAAACAAAAGGGTATCTGAAGAACTATCTTTTTCCTATAAATTCCCTACGCTAAAAGAGGCTTTAGAAGATCTGCTTAAGTAATATTTTTTTTCTCAGAACCCAATTATAAAATTTACTACCTTGCGCCAAATTTATTATTTATACTATGCCCTCTATCTTTTCAAAAATAGTAGCAGGAGATATTCCGGCTCATAAAATTGCCGAAACCGACCAGTATCTGGCGTTTCTTGATGTTTTTCCTTGCGCTGTAGGCCACACATTAGTGATACCCAAAAAGGAAATAGACTATATTTTCGATTTAGATGATGAGCTCTATACAGGCTTAATGCAGTTTGCAAAAAAAATAGAACCAGCTATCAGAAAAGCCGTGCCATGTAAACGAATTGGGGTAGCTGTAATTGGTTTGGAAGTACCTCATGCACACGTACATCTGATACCCATGAACAGCATGAGCGATATGAATTTTAATAATAAACTTAAACTTTCTCAGGAGGAACTGGCTAAAACTGCTGCAAAAATCAGGAGTTTTTTATAAGTATATGGAAATAGCTTATGCAATCATTATCTGTATTTTGCCGCTCTTTTTATCGGTCAGATGTATTTATTTGGTAAGAAAGAATCTGAAGATCTCCGGATTTATGAAGAGCATTATAACTGCTATTCTCTGTGGAATCATCATTGTTTCTCTCAGTGTAGGTATCCATCATTTTATGACTGACGGTATAGCTGAAAAATCAAATATGAGTATGGGGGTTCTTACCACTGTACAAGGCATTATGTCGGGGGTGGTATTTCTTGTTACAAAATTTTTAAATAAAATATAAGTGTTTTGCCTCTTTAGACAAGAGGCAAAACACCTGAAAGGTTTAGCTGCCCAGATAATAAATTTCCTGTATATCTTTCAGTAATTTGTCAAAATCAAGTTTCAGGTCAATCAACTTTCCGTTTTTAATATCAAAAACCCATCCGTGAACGGTCGGAAATCCTTTTTTCGAATATTCCTGCTGTACACTCGCCAGTTTGATTACATTGATGCATTGTTCCTGTACATTCAGTTCAACCAGGCGGTCATAGCGTTGCCCTTCGTCTTCAATGGCATTCAATTCATCTTTATGCAGTCTGTATACATCCCTTATATTCCGTAACCACGGGTTCAGAATACCCATATCTACAGGCTGCATGGCGGCTTTTACCCCACCGCAATTGTAGTGGCCGCAAACGACCACGTGCTTTACACCCAGATACCGCACAGCATAATTAATCACCGACATCACATTCAGATCAGTTGCATTAACCAGATTGGCTATATTGCGGTGTACAAAAACCTCACCGGGGCCTGCCCCCATAAGGTCTTCAGCTGTGACTCGGCTATCACTACAACCGATATACAGGTAGTCAGGACGCTGCTCTTTTACCAGATTCTCAAAAAAATCCTTGTCAGTTCTTTTTTTTTCGTTCAACCAGTTCAGGTTGTTTTCAAATACTTGTTCGTACGTAGGCATAGTATTTTATTCAAAAAAGTTGTAAAAATGTTTATTCAAAAGTTGACGCCCTTATTTATTAGTAAAAAAACGGTTTAAAACTAAAAATAATAAGATTACTTCAGCTTCTCTTTTAAATCTTCAAATTCTTTCTTTAATGGGGCATTCTGATAGAGAATCTGATAAGCGAAGTTGGTGATAGGTATATCAATATCATAGCTCTTGAGCATTTCGTAAATGCTCTTTACCGCATAATAACCCTCGGCAACCATGTTCATTTCCAGTTGTGCTGCTCTTACGTTATAGCCACGCCCTATCATGTTTCCGAAAGTACGATTACGACTGAATTGAGAATAAGCAGTTACCAGTAAATCTCCCAGGTATGCCGATGCACTAAGGTCTCTTTTAATTGGGGCTATCACATCTACCACCCGACAGATTTCCTGCATGGCATTTGATACCATCACTGCCTGAAAATTGTCTCCTCCACCTAGTCCATGCGTAATACCACAGGCCAGAGCTACAATATTTTTCATTACGGCGGCATATTCTACCCCATATAAATCACCAAGTGCCGAAGCACTCACAAAACGACATCGCATTAAATCAGCAAAGCTATTGGCCAGTGTGAGGTTTGGAGAGGCTATTGTGAGATATGAATGTTTCTCCAGGGCTACTTCTTCTGCATGGCATGGCCCGGCAATAACACCTATATTGTGCGCAGGGACATCAAATGTTTGCTCAATCCAATCAGTTACTAACTGATTAGTACTTGGAATCATCCCTTTAATGGCTGATATAATCTTTTTGCCTTGCAAATGGCTTTTATTGATTGTCTTTAGGGCATCGGCAAGAAAAGCTGCCGGAACAGCCAATACTACCCACTCGGTATCGCGCAGGGCCTCTTTTAAATTGGTATAAGGCTTTACCTTTGACGGGTGAATCTCTACGCTGCTCAGATAGTTTTTATTATGGTGGAGCCTCTTTATATGCTCTACGTCTTCACTGTTCCGCATCCACCATTTGATATGCACATTGCCTTCGCTCAGAATCTTAACAATAGCTGTTGCCCAACTTCCACCACCTATAATCGTTATTTTCATGCTTTTATTCTCAAAGGGTTTTTATTGCTGATTTAAGTTCATGACGCTAAATAAGCCAAAAGCCCTGAAAAAACAAAAAGACCACCTTTCAGCAGTCTTGTTGTCAGTAATATTCTTTCAATTAGTCTTTTTTCTTGCCTTTACCCTTGTCTTCAACTTTTTTGGTAACCAAATCACCATCTTTCAGTTTTTTCGAGACAGCAATAAATGGCCCTGATACTATCTCTTCTCCTTCTTTCAGCCCTTCTTTAATTTCAATAGTCCCGGCGGCAGTGTCAGTAATTCCTGTTTTCACTTCACGCAATTTCACCTTGCTATCCTTATCTGCTACAAAGACAACCTCTTTAGGTGCATCCTTTTTCTTAGGTTTTGCAGGCTCGTTAGTGCTTTGATTATCACTTGGCGGGCCTTCTTGCTCTTTTTTCTCTTCGGTTGCGTTAGGGTCGCGCGTTGTTACAGCAGCAATAGGTACACTTAATACTTTCTCTTTCTTCTCTGTAATAATATCAACTGTAGCAGTCATACCCGGTTTAAAAGGATATACCTTTTTAGCTTTTCTGTCTATCAGATCACGATACGATTCAGGCAATATTCTGATTCTTACTTCAAATTCGGTTACGGCATCGGTAGCCGCTGAAGCAGCTGCTAAAGTTCCGCCGGACCCATTGGCCGTATTGGCAATCTGTGTTACAATACCCTTAAATTTCTTGCCGGTAAGTGTATACGAGTCTACATCTATATTAGCAGTATCGCCCAGGCTTACCCTCACAATATCGTTTTCGTTTACGTTGATTCTTACCTCCATATTATTCAGGTTAGCAATGCGAAGCATCTCGGTACCTGCCATTTGTGAAGTACCCACAACTCTTTCTCCTAACTCTACAGCCAGTTTTGATACAATACCATTCATAGGTGCATAAATACTGGTTTTACGCAAGTTTTCAGAAGCATCTTTCAAGCCCGCTTCTGCACTTCTGATATTATAAGTAGAGGCCTCCAGATTAGATTTTGAAGCGGCAACATCCTGTTTGGCCACTTTCAGATTGGTTTCAGCAATTTCCAGATCAGAAGCCGAAATTACTTTATCATCAAATAGTCTTTTCTGACGGTCATATTCGGCCTGTGCCCTTATCTGGCGGGCTTCTGCCTGTGCAATAGTCGATCTGGCCTGCTCAGCACTGGCTTTTGACTGATTCACCATGGCTTCGGCGCGCTGTGTAACAGAGATATAGTTTTCAGGTTGAACCTTCAATAAAAGTTGTCCTTTTTTTACAGAGTCACCCTCTTTCACGTATAAGCCGATAATTTCACCGGGTACGTCAGGCGTGATTTTTACTTCAACTTCAGGCTGGATTTTACCCGA
The DNA here is from genome assembly GCA_943368675.1 of Chitinophaga pinensis. Classification (GTDB taxonomy): domain Bacteria; phylum Bacteroidota; class Bacteroidia; order Cytophagales; family Spirosomataceae; genus Emticicia. The sequence goes on from CALRLN020000001.1 coordinate 39,504, forward strand.
TGCCGAAACTGTTTCAATAATATCTGTTTTTCCTACTTTTACAAATTCAACTTCGGTAGGTTTTTCTTTACCTATCCAGCCTGCCGATTTTGCAACTAACAGGAATATTACAAGTAGGGCTACTACACCGCCCAAAATCCACCAGATTCTATTTGATTTTTTCATTGAGAAAATAAATTTGCGTACAATTAGTAATAAGGTAAGTATTTAAATCTCTGGCCGTCAAAAGGTGAAAGGCTTAGAAATTAAGTGGTTTATTCTGATAATAATCTAAAATCTTGATTCTGAAAATATAATCATATTTTGCCTGAATCTGGTTTACTCTGGCACGATCCAGATTGCTTTTCGAAATGCTGTAATCTAAGGAGTTCAGAGAGCCTACATTAAATTTAGATTCAGCCGCTCTGTAAGATTCTTCAAGTGCACGAACCTGATTACCTAAAGCTGAATATTTTTTGGCCGAATTACTCATATTTACATAAGCTGTTTCAATATCCTGACGCAAACGCAAACGTACATTCTCTGCTTGTACTTCTGCCTGTTTTTGCTGAATTGTGGCACCTGTAGTACGGAATTTAGCATTATACCCATTAAAAATAGGTATTCTTGCACTTATACCTGCTGAAAGATTAACGTTTCCGCCTAACTGACGGAAGTAACCTATTTTCTCAGTGGTGCTCGAAGTGGTTGGTAATACGGCAATAACAGGATAGCGTACACCTGCTACATTTACATATCCTGCTTCCTGCTCAATTATTTTTTGTGTTACCAATACTTTTTCGGCTGCGGTTGTAGAGTTGGTATTGGCATTTGCAAAAGCTGATATCACCGGATACCTTAAGCCTTTGGCAATATCTACTGCTTTCTGGGCAGCCTTTACCCGCATATCAGCCGCCTGAACGTCCGCCAGAAAACTCTGCGCTACTTCATATACTTCGGCAGGAGAATTTGGATATGGTTGGATATTCGGGTTTGGCACCTCTATTCTTACTACATCTATATTTCTTTCGGCGGACAAATTCAACAATTGTTTCAGGGTTAATTTAGCTGATAAAATAGCATTTTCGGCGTTTACTACCTGAACTTCATCGTTGGCTAACTGTGCCTGAATATCAAACAGATTGGTTTCAGGAACCGACCCTGCATTAACCAGCTTCTGTGTACGTTCTAATTGTATTCTGGATACATCTAATTGTCTTTGTGAAACAGCCAGGAGGTCTTCTTGCGAAAGTATGTTCAGGTAAGCCACTACTACGTTCAGCGTTATCGTATTCTTCATAGCCTGCAAATCCAGTTTAGCTATTTCTAGGTTAGTAGCATTGAGTGCTATATTATTGCGGGTCTGATAACCATCAAAAATAGTTACTCCTGATGAGAGCCCGAAACCATTAGAACCTACGGTATTTGTTATAATACCATTGGTGTAGGGGTTGATGTTACGACCTGAAAACAGATTCAGGTTGGCGCTTCCATTAAGATTGGGGTATCTGGCCCATTTAGAAGCATCGAGTGTATTCAGGCTGTTTTCAACTGCCAGGCCACTTTGTTTAACTGAAAGATTATTCTTCAAGGCTGCATCAACGGCCTCTTGTAAACCAATCTTTTCTACTGGTGAGTTATTACTACTCGTAGTAACGGCAGGCGATTGCTGAGCCTGAACGAAAACATTTACAAGTAATAGCAGCGGTAGTGTAGGTAATAAGGTTTTAGCAAATTTCATGAGGGAAAATTTTTTTCATTACTTATGAACCAATTCGATGAAACTTATAAGGCTTTATACGAGTTTTGATAGGACAATCTTACGAAACAATCTGCTATACCTGCCACAAGAAATGGATAAACGGTTTGATTGAAGTTTAGACTTAACACTTTAGGGTTTGAACTTCTTGAAAAATAGCTTTAAGTTTGAAGTATATTTCATTATGTGGTTAAACAAAGGGTTGAAAATGAGCAGTCAGATGCCAAAGGATTTTCTGAAATTCATGAAGAATCCTGATTTTATCGATGGGATTTACAACTACTGCGATAGTTGGTGCGAACGCTGTGCCTTTACCAATAAGTGTATGAATTTTGCCATGCGGAAATATAAAGAAGATATGACTGGAGAGGCAAGCATTGGGGAGAGCCTGACCGAAGTTTTTCAACAAACTACTGATTTGATTAAGCAGATTATTGAAGACAAAGGGATGAACTGGGAAGAGGTGATTAGTCAGGTAGATACTGAAGCGCCTGTTATAGACCCACACCGGGAAGCCGACAAACATCGCAACGTAAAAACCGCCAAAGAATACACGTATCTGTATGCCTCGTTTCTGAAAGAAGAGCAGGGCTTTATGAAAGGCAAAGGGGTGGAGTTTCAGAATGATTTGAATAAAGGTATCATTTCGGTTGAAGAAGCCGAAGAGGCACTATCGCAGATAGAAGATGCTTTTGAAGTAATTAACTGGTATCAAAGTCTTATCTATATAAAAGTCCGGAATGCCTGCCAGCTTTTTTTTGAGGTAAATCTGAGTGATTTTATGATAGATTATTATAACGGAAAAGCCAAACTGACGCTCATCAGTATAGACAGAAGCATTGCTGCATGGTTGGTACTGCAAGTCCATTTTCCAGAAAAAGTCAATAGGATAAGCGAAATCCTGTTTCAACTTGAAAAACTACGCAGACAAATAGAGAAAGATTTCCCTAATGCTCGTAAATTTGTAAGACCAGGCTTTGATAAGTAAAACAGATAGGTAATCTGCCTTATCTACATGGCAGGAATGCCGATGCAATCGGCAAGGGTACTGCTATCAGATATTTATTTAAACGCCCTCATATTTTAACCTCATTTCATGCAATACGAAATCGTTATAGGATTAGAAGTACATTGTCAGCTTTCGACTGAAAGTAAAATTTTTGCATCAGATTCTAATAAATTTGGCAGTGAGCCAAATACCAATATCAGTGTTATTACGTTGGGGCATCCCGGCGTTTTGCCAAAACTGAATAAAAAAGCGGTAGAGTATGCCATCAGAATGGGGCTGGCCTGTGGCTGTGAAATAACCAGAAATAATTATTTCGACCGCAAGAATTATTTCTATCCCGATCTTCCGAAAGGTTATCAGGTATCGCAGGATAAATATCCTATTTGCAGAGGTGGAGGTGTAACTGTACGCTTGAAAGATGGCAAACAATTCAAGGAAAAAACACTTGAATTACATCATATTCATCTGGAAGAGGATGCAGGAAAATCAGTACATGAGGGAGACAGCGCGTATACCCGTCTGGATTATAACAGAGCTGGCACCCCGCTCATCGAAATCGTGTCAGAACCTTGCATGACAAGTGCCGAAGAAGCCGGAGCTTACCTGACTGAGATAAGAAAAATTGTTCGTTATCTGGATATATGCGACGGAAATATGGAAGAAGGCTCTATGCGGGCCGATTTAAATATTTCTATCCGTCCTACAGGTTCAAAAAAATTAGGAACAAAAGTAGAAGTGAAAAATATGAACTCAATCAGGAACCTGCAAAGAGCGGTTGAATTTGAGTTCAGGAGACAGGTACGCATGGTAGAGGCCGGAGAAGAAATTATTCAGGAAACACGTATGTTTGACGCAGACACAGGCGAAACGTACGGTATGCGTGTAAAAGAAACCATGAATGACTATCGGTACTTTCCGGAACCTGATTTAGCCCCTATCAGAATTTCTGACGAATGGTTGCAGTCTGTTAAGGTCCAGATGCCAGCTTTGCCTCATGAGCTTTTCAGACAGTTTACACAGGAATACGGTATTCTGGAAGAACATGCAGTGGTGCTCACTGATAGTAAAGATATGGCCGCTTATTTTCTGGAAACGACTCAGTTTATAAAGAACCACAGAGCTATTGCTAACTGGCTTACCTCTACTATCAAAGGCTATCTGAACGAAAAAAGTATTGAAATCAGCGAGTTGCCTCTGAAACCCGGACAGTTAGCAGAATTAATTACGCTCGTTGATGAAAATAAAATAAGTAGTTCTACTGCAGCACAAAAGCTTTTTCCGTTGCTGATAGATACCCCTGCTGAAACAGCATTATCGCTGGCAGAAGCGAACAATTTGATTCAGCAAAGCAATACTGACACCTTGCAGACGTTAGTCAATGAGGTTCTGTCTGCTTATCCTGATAAGGTAAAAGAATTCAGGAATGGGAAAAAGGGCTTGCTTGGCATGTTTGTTGGAGAAGTAATGAAGAAATCTAAAGGCACTGCTGACCCCAAACTCACTAATCAACTATTGATGGAAGCCTTGAAATAGTAAACCCGACTTTATAATAGAACATTTGAATTAACAAATATATGAAACAGTCAATTTTTGCTATATGCTTTCTGGCCTTTGGAATAGCTTGTCAGTCTCAACCACAAAATACAGAGGCCGAAACAAAAGCAAGCACTACCACGGGCAAAGCGTTTACCATAAAAGGGAAACTTAATAATCAGGTTTCCGGTAAAGTGTATCTTGAAAGAATGAACGACAGGAATATTCCTATGAAAATAGATTCCGTAAGTATTGCTGCTGACCAGACTTTCGCTTTCAAGGGCAATATACCTGAGCCCGGTATTTATCAGGTCAATATCGCTAATCAACAGGTTATTGGGTTGATTTTAGATGGTGGTGAGAATCTGAACATAGTGGCAGACGGCGTCAGCACCCCTGATAAAGCCGCCACTTTCAGTGTTGATGGATCGCCGGCAATGGCTAAATTCAATCAGATAGTAGCCGAGGCTCAGAAGTTCCGCCAGACACAAGTTACATTGCAGGAACAATTTGAAGGAGCAACAAAGAAAAAAGACACCAAAAAAAGCAAAGAATTACAAGCGCAATATATAGCTGCGGAAGAAGCTTACGGCAATGCTATTAAACCCATCATAGCCGACCTGGGTACTTCATTAGCCGGTTTGATTGCCATTAATAACTTTCTGAATCCGGAAAAAGATTTTGAGATTTTTGCTAAAACCGCAGCTCAATTAGAAAAAGAGGGGCAGAATCACTTCTTTGCCAAGCTTTTCAGAGAAGATGTAAAACGCCGAAGCGCAGGCTCAGTGGGTTCGGATGCACCTGATTTCTCTTTAGTAGATATGGCGGGTAAGCCTGTAAAATTGTCAGAACTAAGAGGGAAAGTGGTTATTCTTGATTTCTGGGCTACCTGGTGTGGGCCTTGCATCATGTCTTTCCCGGGTATGAAGCAGGCGATGGATAAATATAAAAGCAATCCGAATGTGCAGTTCTTATTTGTGAATACGTTTGAAAGAGTAGACCAAAGCAAATGGAAAGAAACTGTTACTAGTTTCGTTAATCAGAGGGGTTTCAATACTTTTCCTATCATCTATGATATGGGCGGAGAAGTAGCGTTGAACTACGGTGTAAACGGCATTCCAGCTAAATTCTGTATAGATAAAGAAGGGAAAATCAAATTTAAAAGTACCGGCTTTATGGGTTCAAGCGAATTAGTGCTCCAGGAAATGACCAAGTGGGTAGACGAAGCAGCGAAATAATTCTGAGACCCAAATCATATTAAAAAAGGGAAGATTTCAGAATCTTCCCTTTTTTTATGGCTTTCTCGTAAAATACTAACTGTTAGAAAATTGTTATCGGGTAAAAATAGTAAAATGTTATATTAAGTTAAAACGCTGCAAGGGTTAAAAAAAATAGCGTATACTTTCACATATTTGTAAGTCATTTATTAAAGCTAAGAATACCCTATTACCTTAAATTTTTATCTATGAAAAAGTTTCTTTTCTTATTTTTACTCATAATCGCATATAAGAATACGTTTGGACAGCAAAAAGATATTGACTTATTAACAAAACTTAATCAGGATTGGCTGAATTCATACCTTACAAAGGATACTGTAACCTTGTCCAAAATCTTTGCAGACGATTTTATTTTGATAAATCCAAAAGGTACCAAAATGACCAAATCGGATATTTTGAGTAATGTGGTCAAACAAGAAACAATATCAGTAAAGATTGACAGTAATGAGGTAAGAATGGTCACAAATGAAGTAGCTATTATTACGGCTTACACCACATTTGTCCTAAAAGCAGATGGAAAAGAAATAACAGGCAAAAACTGCTATCAGGACGTATATATTAAGAGACGAGGTAAGTGGTCAGCGATTTCAGCCCATGTTACCTTGCTTGGCATGAAATAAAATCTTTATTAAAAAAAGCCAGTGAAGAGGCCTTCACTGGCTAATAAAACTATAATCTATTTTTAGACGATTCAGGTTTATAATCTGGTCACTCCTTTGCGTTTCAATGCAAGGTCATGGGCAGTATCATAGTATGAACGCAGGTTTGTCCAATCAAATATTTCAGAGATATTTTCTACACGGTTACGTTGCATAATGCGGTCGCGACGATTCATGGTCACGAAATTGAATAAAATGTCGGCCAGCTGGTCAGCAGCTTCATCATAGCTTTCGGTTTTACGATTCACTACATACACGCCTACACTGTCATAATCTTTCATGAGTTGTATCATAAAATCACCAAAGCCTGATAAATCACTTGTTACAGTAGGTATTCCCCGCACTACACACTCTAAAGGTGTATAACCCCAGGGCTCATAATAACTCGGGAAAATACCTAAATGACAACCTCTTACAAACTGGCTGTATTCCATACCAAACAATGGATTGGTTGGCGAAATAAAATCAGGGTGATATACAAATTTCACACGGTCCTGCTGATGATTCAGCAGGTTGGTTGCCTTAAGATAATGGGTAATTTCATCTTCCTGTTTCAGCAGGTGTGTAACTGTATGAGGCAATTTTTTGGTTTTCCAGGTCTGAATGGTGCGGCGTAACCTTAAGCGCCAGTATTCATCAACAAAATCATTCAGATCAGGTAAATTATGGTTCTCGTTTGCGGCCGAGGCATGAAACAAATGCTCACCAACCTGTTTCTCAATGGCATCACAGGTTTGTCTTATTTCTTCCATTACTCCTCTTGACTGCAATACCTCAGGGTCAATAGAATATACAGGATTTTTAGTAATAATAAACATCACTATCGTAGTATCAAGCCCTGCCTGTACAATCTTGAAATTCAGCCTCTTTAAAGCCTCCAGAGTAAGGTCATAGCCTTTATTTCTGAACTCGTAACGTCCTGAAGTGAAGAAATAAAGCGTATTGTCGAGGTCCCATGAGTAGCTCTGGAAAAAATGCCCCATTACAAACTGATGAATTTTCTCTTTGTACTTTAAATGCAGATTCTGGAATTCGTGTGTAGCAGCAAATCGGGTTACATTCAGGCCATTCGGCAATATCAGGTCGCAGGTACGCCCGAAAAACACTTCACATTCTTTTGCCGTTACATCGCTCACTGTCGTTAATACATGGCTCTTCTGTGCTGCAAGACGCTCAATTTTAGCCTGTGCTTCTACCCCATAGTGCTGTGCTTCGTATTCCCAGTTGTAGTAAGGTAATTTGTCATAGAAATCAGGTTCATTTCCTGCTATATAGCGCCCAAGCATGGTAGCATGCGTAGTAAACACGGTCGAAATCGGCACATTATCTGTGCGGATATCTATCAGAGCCGTTGCTACCATCCACTCATGAAAATGCGCAATTACATCGTTTTTATGGCCATAGGTTTCGCCAAATTCTGTCAGAAACACCCTTATCATTTCACCCAGCACAATCACCTGATCAACCAGTGTTTCTGCATTTAGAGTAGAGATCTGATGCCTGGTCCATAAATTATGTTTAAGGTCATTACTTTTATATAACAGGTTTCTGAAGTCCAGTAAAACAATTTTGGGTTTACCTGTCACAAGCCAGCGGCCATAATGCACTTCATAGCCCATTTCCCGCATTCGCTTCACAATTCTGCCAAAATATGATTCTTCTAAATCTTCAATCGGTTCAAATTCCACCATGGCCGTATTCTGAAAATACGGGCCTATCAAACAGTAATTTTCTCCCCACTCCTCAACCATAGAGGGTACTTTTGAACGTATAACCGTGTAAATTCCCCCAACTTGGTTACATACTTCCCAGGCTATTTCCATTAATAAAGGCTTCTTTTGCTCACGGGGCTGAATACTGACAGTTTCTTCTGATTCTTTTCTAAGTTTTTTGGACGTTACCATGTGGGTTAATTAATTTAATCTATTCCGAATGAGTGAATTATGTAATAATTTTTAATAATAGCAATAAAAAATTTAACTTTTCAAATATTCGTGAACTAAAAGCCTGATAGGGGTGTAGAAAATAAAAACAAAGCTATCATTTTTACCTTTTTGAAAAATCATAAGCTGGGTTATTTTTTATGACAGACCGCGCAAAGTACTTGATTGGGGCATTTTTGGTTTTTGGGGCTGCTTTTGGTTTTGCTTTAAAAGGTATTTTTATCAAGTCTGCCTATCAGTACGGAATCGATTCTATCTCGTTGCTATCCTTACGGTTTTTATTTTCTGCGCCTTTTTTTCTGTTCATTATTCTCCGTAAAAGATATACAGAAGAGTCTCACCCTATATTTGCCAGAAAGCGCTGGCTATATGTGGCTTTAGTTGGTTTTATAGGGTATTATATATCTGCCTACGTTAATTTTCTGGGACTTGAATACATTTCTGCCAGCCTGGAGCGAATTCTGCTTTTCATTTATCCTACTTTTGTATTACTCATCAACGCCTTTCTGGTTAAAAGAAAAGTTAGCCAATTGCAATGGCTTGCTCTTCTGATTACCTATACCGGAATATTCATAGCCTTTACCAAACATCTTGAGGCACATCAGCAAAAAAACATTGCCTTAGGTGCTTTCTTAGTGATTCTGAGTGGTTTTACTTACTCATTTTATCTGGTTGGAAGCGACAAGCTAGTCGCTAAAATAGGCACAACACGATTTACTTCATGGGCAATGCTGGCTGCTTTGATACCAACACTGATTCATGGTTTTTTTTATAATAGACTGGATATTTTTAAATTTCCGCTTGAAGTTTACGTTATTGCTTTATCGATGGCTATTTTTTCTACTGTTCTGCCGACCTATATGTTCTCTGAGGGAATCAAGCGTGTAGGGTCCGGAAATGCATCAATTATTGCAAGCATAGGCCCTATTTTTACAATTATATTAGCGAGTTTATTTTTGCATGAACCCATCTGGCTGGAACAAATTGCAGGCACGATTTTGGTACTGACAGGTGTGTTTATGGTAGGCTGGAAAGGCAAAAAATAATATAAATCCATCCACAAAAACACTATTATTTGAGTAAAGCCATATAATAGAGTAAATTTGAAAGATTTTTGATGAACCCCTTATTTATGAGATACACATGCTTCCTTTTAGCAGTCTGGTTATTGACTGCCTGCAATAAAAAAGATGCCAATCGACAAGTACAATTTTGTGACAATCCGGCTTTTAAAAAATACTGGTATTCTGAGAATGCTGAAATAAGCAGTTATTATTTACAACAGGCACAATTTGGTAATCTGAATGATGGAGAGGCGATTATGGTCTTTAATACCGAGGATTTCCGGAAAGACAAGCATGTAAAACTCGAATCTAATGCCAAAGAAAAGGCCGTAAAAGTACTCAAGCTTAATTTTATTAAACGCTTTGTGACAGGCATACATGATTTTTCAATGTATACGTCAGTATTTACTCCTGTTCAGACACAAGACATTTCTTCTACCTTAAAAGTATCAAACACCAATCAGGATTGGAGCGGACAGACTTTCTTACAACTCAACTTCCGTCAGAATGGCTATCAGGTATTAGGTAAATCTTATTTTGAAGAGGAAATCGAGGACGATTATCATATAGATAAGGCTATTCTTGAAGATGAATTATGGACACGCATCCGCTTAATGCCTTGCAACGAGCTCCCAATCGGAAAGATTATTTTAATACCCAGCCTTGGTTCTTTACGTTTAAGACGTGAAAAAGCTGCCCCTGCCATTGCTGATATTACATTGGAACCTTATAAGGGAGATTCTACTTTCAGGGGAGATTCTTTACAGGATTACCGGGTAAAATATATTGAAAGTAAAAGAAGCCTGAGAATTATATTTGAGAAGACCTTCCCTCATAAAATTGTTGGTTGGGAAGAAAGCTATATTGCTAATAATAAGGTGTTAACCTCAAGAGGTATATTAAAAGCTACCATTCAAAATCCTTACTGGCAGAAAAATATGCCTGCTGATACCATTTATAGAAAAAAGTTAAATTTGAAGTATTGATTTGATAATTTTGTGCTTTATTTTACGTTCAAGGTTCTGTATTCAGTTCATATCTAAGAACATAAACAATTTTGATGAAAAAGAGCAATTTTGTATATTTCATAAGTACTTCCTTTTTACTTGCGTTAACACTTTTCTCCTGCGGAGATAAAGAAACTGAAAAAACTGATAATGTTGCAAAGGGGCCGAGTATCCATACTCTGATTTTTATTGATAAAACTGCCAGCGTTGATGTGCAGAAGCCATTCGTTGCGCAAAAATATCAACAGGCGCTTACTTCTATTATAGAGCAGAATTTCAGAAAAGCCGGTGATACCTTTCAGATATACTATATTCATGAAAATACCTCTAAGGCTCGTACCTTATCACTTGTCTGCCGCACTGAAATGGAAGATACTGAAGGTGTAAACGCAACTGACCTGGAGGCTATCAAAACGGCTTACGATTTATCTATCCGTAAGGAACGTAACTTCGTGATACAGCAGTCATTAAACCGTCTTGGCGCACAAAATGACAATGCCTCTAATCTTGAAACCAATATTACGGCAAGTATTCCAGTCATTGCTAAACTATCTGAGAATCCGGGTAATGTAAAAGTTTATTACCTGAGCGATATGGTAGAAAGTGTAAAAAATGGCAGGGATTTTCAGATACGCCCACCAAAAGATGAAGCAGAGGCAGAAGAATGGGCTAAAACAGATGCTGATAAATTGAAAAATTATCAGCTAAATAGCCCTGAGATTTCAATGATTCTGCCTTTTGAACCTACGAGTTCTTCCAGAGAAAATAATCCTACAGTTACGCATTACTGGCAGAAATTGTTTGAAAGCCTGGGGGTGATGAGTGTGACGGAGATGTAGCCTGGCGCGGCCTTCGACTTCGCTCAGGCGCCGGGCTAGGCGCATTAAATTGGCACTTAATACAGTTTCTGGTATGTCTTTTACATTTCAAAAATCTATCAAATCGGTGCCTGAGCGCAGTCGAAGGCCCCGATTGAGAAGGAAAATATAAATACGCTTACAATACAGACGCAAAAAAAGTGGTGAATCTTCCGATTCACCACTTTTCGTTTCATATCTATTCAAAGAAATTACTCTCCTTTCAAAGCCTCGGCACCACCAACAATCTCAAGGATTTCCTTGGTAATTGCTGCCTGACGGCTACGGTTGTATTCAATCTTCAATGAACGAAGTAATTCATTTGCGTTGTCTGTTGCTTTATCCATCGCTGTCATACGGGCACCGTGTTCAGAAGCATTCGATTCTAACACAGCTTTAAACAATTGCATTTTGATAGACTTCGGTATTAACTCCAATACAATCTCCTCTTCCGAAGGTTCAAAAATGTAATCAATTTTGCTGGCTTTTGATGTATCTGCTTTCTTATCTACCAATGGTAACATCTGGTCAACACGAAGAATCTGCGTAGCAACGTTTTTGAACTCATTGTACACCAATTCAACTACATCATATTTACCCTCTTCAAAAGCAGTCATGATTGTTTCGGCAGCAGAACGGGCATGAGCAAAATTCAGGTTCTGAAAAATACTCATATAAGTATCGTTCACTTTGAAACTACGGCGTTGTAGCGCTTCTCCACCTTTCTTTCCTAACGCCATTATCTCTACATTGCCTTTAGCTGCCTGCGCAGGATACTTTTCATTAATGACAGCCAAAGCTGCTTTAATGATATTTGCATTGAATGCACCACAAAGACCTCTGTCTGAAGTAACTAATACTACCAATACTTTTTCTACCGGGCGAACAGTCGTATAAGGGCTTGTTGCACCTACTTCAGTATTAGCAGATACAGTAGCAATCAGCTCGTTTAGTTTGTTAGCGTAAGGACGCATCTGAAGGATAGCATCCTGGGCTCTTCGTAACTTCGCAGCAGACACCATTTTCATGGCTTTTGTGATCTGCGTTGTTGAGTTTACTGATACAATTCTATTTCTAACTTCTTTTAATGAAGGCATCTTTCTATATAATTAAGAATGAAGCGCGGTTTTGCGCACGCTTCATTCTATGATATTAAGCATATTTTTCAGCTAATTCTCTACCTACCTTCTTGATAGTATCAGTAGATGAATCTTCTAATTTACCTGCCGCAAGACTTTTCAATACGTCAGCATGTTGCGCATTCAGAAGTGTAAGGAATTCAACCTCAAATTCTTTTGCTCTGTTTACCGGCACTTTGTCAAGTACACCATTAATAGAAGCATAAATCATTGCTACCTGTTCGCCTACCGGAGCAGGTGAGAACTGTGCCTGTTTCAAGATCTCCTGGTTACGACGACCACGCTCGATAGTCAGTTTAGTAGCGGCATCAAGGTCAGAACCGAACTTCGCGAAGGCTTCCAATTCACGGAACTGCGCCTGGTCAAGTTTTAATGTACCTGCTACTTTTTTCATTGATTTAATCTGAGCATTACCACCCACACGTGATACCGAGATACCAACGTTAATGGCCGGGCGGATACCTGCGTTGAACAGATTTGACTCAAGGAAAATCTGACCATCAGTAATCGAGATTACGTTAGTCGGAATATAGGCAGAAACGTCACCCGCTTGTGTCTCAATGATTGGAAGGGCTGTTAATGAACCACCACCTTTCACTTTACCTTTCAATGAAGGCGGAAGGTCGTTCATGTTTTTCGCAATCGAATCATTGGCAGTGATTTTAGCGGCACGTTCCAGTAAACGGCTATGTAAGTAGAACACGTCTCCCGGATAAGCTTCACGTCCTGGAGGACGACGAAGTAATAGAGAAACTTCACGATAAGCAACCGCTTGTTTTGATAGGTCATCATAAACTACCAGAGCCGGACGACCGGTATCGCGGAAGTACTCACCAATGGCAGCACCTGTAAACGGAGCAAAGAACTGCATAGGTGAAGGGTCAGATGCACCGGCAGCTACTACAACTGTGTAGTCCATTGCACCATATTTACGTAATGTCTGCTCAACGGCTTTGATTGTAGAAGCCTTCTGACCACACGCTACATAAATACAATAAACCGGTTCGCCTTTATCATAAAATTCTTTCTGGTTGATGATAGCATCGATACAAACCGCTGTTTTACCTGTCTGACGGTCACCGATTACCAACTCACGTTGTCCGCGACCGATAGGAATCATGGCATCAATTGATTTGATACCAGTCTGAAGAGGCTCAGTTACAGGCTGACGATAGATAACACCCGGCGCTTTACGTTCCAAAGGCATCTCAAAAGTTTCACCCTGAATCGGACCATTACCATCAATTGGCTCTGCAAGTGTATTAACCACACGACCGATGATACCGTCTCCTACTTTCACAGAAGCGATTTCGCCGGTACGTTTTACGGTTGCACCTTCTTTAATACCTGTTGCATCTCCTAAAAGTACTGCTCCTACGTTATCTTCTTCAAGATTGAGGGCTAGTGCTTTCAAGCCGTTTTCAAAAGCCAGCAATTCACCGGCTTGTACTTTTGATAAACCATATATACGTGCTACACCGTCGCCGATTTGTAGCACAGTACCTATTTCTTCGAGTTCCGCTTCGGTTTTTGAACCTGCTAATTGTTCACGTAGAATAGCCGAAACTTCATCTGGTCTGACTGATGCCATATTATATTTTGATGAGTTTTTAAATGTAGATTCGAAAAACGGGCTTTATACCTTGATTTTTCGGGTGCAAAAGTACGACACATTTTTCACAATTCCCATATTTTAGGCAAAAAAAGATATGAAAATTAGGACTATTTTTAGAAAGGAGCTATAGAACCGCGCTTCTTAATAATAACTATTTTCTTTGTTATATTTGAAATATATTTAAACCAATAGATTAAATAATGCCAAATCTATTTTACATAAGTGATTCAGATACTATTGTTGAAAGAAAACTTAATTTTTTTCATGATTGGTTTCAATTCTATGCGTACAAATTAGGTAAATTACACTACTTTGAACTTGAAAATCCTTTATCCCTAATTGAAAAAATAATATATCAAATTGAAAACAATCTCAATAACTGTATACCTTATATTGATGATTATTTTAGTAATAGTTATTTCTTTGATGACCTTTTTTTGCAAAGTTTCAAGAACTATAGCGAAGTTAAGGCATTATTACTGATATTTAGACAACAGAATAGTTTACAGAAAAAAAAGGAATGGATTAATAGTAAACCTGAACTCTTAGCCGCTCTAAAAGATTTAAAACAAGATTTTCAAAAGAATCTTTTTAGAAAATCTCTAAATTTAATTATTAGCTATATTACTTGCAGGAATAATATTGAGGAACATATAGAGGATATCAAATATCATACAAAAATTATAGTTTCAGAATATTTTTTTAATGGAATTACTTATAACGATATTGATAAGATTTTCTTAAAAATTTTAAGCCAAAATATCAAAGAGTTTCCATTTCCACCAAATCTCAAAACTAAATTACAGAAAGAAAGCCATCTAAAAAATATAGATACTACAAATCAATTAGAAGGCTTGTACACATTTCTATTTCAAAAAGCAGAAGAGAATATCTATCTTTTTAGAATTTATGGTATTTCTATAAACACAGAATTTTCATTTGAATATGAAGGAGTCAAATTGTTCAATAAGGATAATAATTTATTCAAAAAATTTATAAAAGGTAAGGGTACGAAAGCTCGAATCTTTAACGACTTTTTTAATGACGATGAAGTTTATATAATAGCAATAGTGAAAACTGCATTTCAAAGTCCATATACTTCTAGAAAGTATGCTGTAAATGAAATAAAAAAAGCTATAGAATTTTTAGATGCAAAATTTGAAAGAACATTCAGACTTGATGACAGATTTTACTTATATACTAACAATTTTAAAAGATTTGGATTAAGTAAAGATTTCAAAAATGAGAATATTATATTGGATGAAAAAGACATTTATAAGTTAAAAGAGAACATTTTTCTTTTTTTTAAAAAACCTTATTCTCCTGCTCAAGAATATATTCTTAAATACGAGCATTTATGGACAGAAGCTCAAAAAACAAAAAATATTGCCGATTATTGGCATTACATAGAAAGCCTTCTACACACAAATAATGATAATAAACGTGTGAAAAGAGCTTTAACAGCTGTCGTTCTTATTAGTGAAAATCAAAGAATGAAAAATGAATTAATGAATTACTTAGGTCAATGTTTAAATGTTTTTAATATACCTATAAAGGCATGGAATTTAAATCTAAAGGAATCTGAAGAAATAGTTACTGAAATAATAGAGGGGAAAATACCTGGTAAATTGAAACAAATTGACTATCCATTTTTAAAAGAGCTTTTGAATCTAGTAAATTCAGAATTAGATGGTTCTTCCTATTTTAATATACATAAATATTTTAATTCTATAGTTAATGAAGCATATGCTCAAAGGAATTTTTATATTCATAGTGGACTGTTTGATGAAAAGTCGTACATAAAACTTGATTATACTTTTCCTCCTATTATGACAAGGTTTAGATTCACCATTCTTAAAGCCGCTAATTATAATAAACATTTATCATTTGAAGAGTTGATTTCTTTCTTGATAGACAAGGGAGAAAGTTTACTCCCAATTAAACCTCAATAAAGAAAGCACATTCTATTATTGACTAAATATTAAAATTATAATCCTTTGAATAGATAGACCTGACAGAAAGCTATAAAGCAAATTTCTATCAGGTCTATGATGTTTATTTTTTATAACTAATCTTATAAATAGTCCCTCCTAAATCGTCAGAAACATAAAGCGAGCCGTCAGGGCCTTGTGCTAAACCGCATGGGCGGTGTTGTACCGGGCCAGTTGGTTTGGCTAAGTCGATTCCTGCAAAATTATCGGCGAATATCTCCCAAGGGCCTGATGGCTTGCCATTTTTAAAAGGCACAAAACCTACCATATACCCCTTCTTCAATTCAGGCGATTGTCCGTGAAAAGCAATGAAAGCACCGTTTTTATATTTAGCCGGAAACATATTTCCGGTGTAGAATAACAATCCGTTTGGCCCTAAGTGGGCAGGGAAAGCAGCAGCAGGATTCAGTGCTTTTTCACCACCAGTTTTTTTACCATCACCACCATATTCAGGGCATAGGATTTTCTTTTTCTGGAATTGGTCATAATATACATACGGCCAGCCTGCATCTGCCCCTTCATGTAATTCATACATCGTTTCAGCAGGCAATTTAGTACTCATTTCCGGTGTATAATAGTTAGGAAATGCCTCATGGAATTCCCCCCTTCCGTGCATCATCACAAATAATTTATTAGACTTTGTATTCCAGTCTATACCTACAATATTTTTCAAGCCTGTGGCATAACGCACGCCATCACCATAAGTCTGGTTCAGTTTGTTGGTTTTAAAACGCCATACCCCTCCTACCGAATCAAGCAAAGCACAAGGCGAAATGCCTTTGTTCGTGCCTTTCTCCTTGCAGGTTTCATCATACGAACCTACTGTTACATAAATATTATCATTGTTATCCAGTGCAATAGATTTTGACTCATCGCGACCTTTGGCAACAAGACCTGTTACTATCAGTTCCGGGCTATTGATGTTGGTAATTTCGCCGTTAGCATCTAAATTATAACGATATACGCCTGTATTAGATGAAGAATACAGATAGTTACCTTTAATAACTATACCTGTGCCTTTATAGTCTAATAAAGTTTTTTGTGCATCAACCTTACCATCACCATTAGAGTCATACAGGTAAACCATACCTTTACCATCTTTTAGTTTGGATAATTTGGCGTATACTCCGCCTTTACTGGTTATAGCCATGTGTCTGGTAGCGCCTAGCTCACTTCCAAGAATAGTAGCGGTAAATCCGGCAGGGACTTTAATAGCAGGGGCAGGTGTTTCGTCATAATCATAGGCTGAAAGTAGAGATACGCCTACTGCAACAATGAGCAGGTAGCGCATCTGAAAAAAGGTTCGCATGGTAGTATTTGTAAATTAAGGTTGAAAATAGGAAGTGGTCTGAACCACTTAATGACAAATATATAGAATATTATTTTATTGAATAGTGATTTTTGAAATCGTCCGGGTGGCGTTCCGCAAAATTCTACCTGATTGACTAAATGCTTTCATTCGGTTATTAAAATATGCTGATATTTGTCAGGCGACGATTTAAAAAATCGTGATTCATAAAAAAAATTCTTTTAATTTAGCTACCGAACCTATTCAAAACCTATTCTATGAAAACATTATTATTATTCTCCTTAATCATTACTATGAGCTATACTGCAACAGCCCAACAAAAAACGCTTGGCAAAGTAAACCGCCTTGACCCTGCCCTGGATAATCTGATAGACAAAGATGCAAAAATTGAAATTCTGAGTGAAGGATATGACTGGTCAGAAGGGCCTGCCTGGGTAAAAGACGGTAACTACTTGCTTTTCTCTGATGTACCTGCCAATACAGTCTATAAATGGAAAGAGGGGGAAGGCACAAAACTTTTTCTAAAACCATCGGGCTATACAGGCTTAGGCATATATAGCGACGAACCCGGCAGCAATGGCTTAATCATTAATAAAGACGGAATGTTGGTTTCTTGCGAACATGGTGACCGCCGGATTTCGGTAATGCCTTTGACAGTAGGCGGCAAACGAACCCTTGCGGATAATTATGCAGGAAAGCGTTTCAACAGCCCTAATGATCTAGTGCAGAAATCAAACGGTGATTATTATTTCACTGATCCGCCATATGGCTTAATGAAAAAAGACAAGGATCCAACCAGAGAAACCGAGTTTTTTGGGGTATACCGTAGAGCAACTAATGGTACTGTAACTTTGATTATAAAAGACCTGAGCCGGCCGAATGGTCTGGCTTTTTCACCGGATGAGAAAACATTGTACGTGGCTCAGTCTGACCCCGATAAGGCTTATATTATGTCATACCCGGTTTTAGCCGATGGCAAAGTGGGTAAAGGGAAGATTCTGTTTGATGCTACACCGATGGTGAAAGAGGGTTTACAGGGTTTACCTGATGGCTTGAAAGTTGACAAAAAAGGAAATATTTTCACAACAGGGCCGGGAGGTGTTTTGATATTAACCCCGCAAGGGAAACTATTAGGAAGAATCGAAACGGGTGTACCCACTGCCAATTGTGCCTGGGGAAATGACGGCTCTACGCTTTATATCACAGCGGATATGTATTTATTGCGTATTCAGACGAAAACGGTTGGGGTTGGGTTTTAAAAGCCCCTCACCCCGACCCTCTCCCACGGGAGAGGGAGCAAAAAAAGTCTCCCTCTCCTTTTTCAGGAGAGGGAGATTTAGAGGGTGAGGTGTCTATCACTTTCCTCCTACTACCACCTCACATAAATCTTCCGGTTTGAAATAGGTATTTGCCATTTCAATTATATCCAAAGGTGTAACCATCCGTACCTTCTGGATATAATTATCATAAAAATCTTCGGGTAGTTCATCCAGAAGTATAATTTTCTGTCTGTCAGCTACTTCAAACGGGGTATTCAGAGAACCAACCAATGAACCAACCATATAATTCTTGGCAGTGTCCACTTCATCCTCCTCTACAGGTATAGTCTGTAAAATTCTGATTTCTTTAGTAATTTCATCAAGCGTTTGCTGCGTAAACTCTTTCTTCACATCTGTGCCCATTACTAAATACCCTCCTTGCCTATGCGGCACTAAGCCCGACGAAATACCATAGGTAAAGCCTTTATCTTCACGGATATTTTTCATCAGACGGCTACCAAAATAGCCCCCAAAAATAGTATTGGCAACAATGAATTTAAAGAAATCCGGGTGCGTGCGACCAAACAGCCTTTTACCTACGCGAATGGATGACTGTAAATTATCGGGGCGTTCCAGCAAAAAACTTTCGTGATGCTTTATTTCAGTAATATTATCAATGATTTCACTATGCTTTGGAGACTCTAATTGCACCTGCCCTAAATGCTGGTTCAATGCCTGCACTTCCTCATCGCCGAATTTACCTGAAATAAAAATTCTATACGCTTTACCTTTAATCTGTTTTTCGTAAAAATCTCTTACTGCTTCCTGCGTTATGCTTTCAATTGACGCTAAACTCAGAGATTTTCCGTAAGGATGGTTCATTCCATAAATCTTTTCCCTGAAAACCTGTCCTGCCAGATAGGAGCTTTTTTCTAAATTGATTTTAAGATTCTGTGAGGTTATATTCTTCTGAACCTGTAATTCGTTTTCCGGAATTACTGAGTCAGCAATCATTTCCTGCAATAGTGGCAATAATTTGGGCAAATGTCTGGTAAGCCCATGCACTGTAATGGTTAACCGTTCAACCGAATGGCTGATTTCCAGGAAAGCGCCGTATTGGTCGAAGTGTTCACTTATTTGAGTAGCAGTATGCAGAGAGGTTCCTTCTGAAAGCATTTTAGCAGCAAAATGCGCTTCTCCGATGAGGTTTTCATAGCGGCTGCCTGCTTCAAAAATCAATTCTAAACGCACTACGGGTTGTTCTCCCGCCTTGACCATATATACTGGTATCTTATTATCAAGCAATGTTTTTTCAGCCTTAGGTATACTTACCTGTTCGATGGTTTGTGAGGGTGGTGCTATGGTGCGGTCTAATATCATCGGTTTCATTAAAAATAAATCGTAAACTCTTTGGCATGTTATAAAGAAAAAGTAAAATGAATAACGAACACTTCTATAAAAAGTTCATTATTCATTTTACTTTAACTGATGGCTGATATATTGACAACAAAAAAATTATCTGGCAGATTCCATCATATTCAGCAAAGTGTCCAGTTCATATTCCAGCACTTTGCTGCCTTGTTTTAATTTCTTAATATCCTGTAGTTCAACCCCATTCCGGGCATAGGTAGGGCTGTTTAATGCCGGGTTACGATAGCCTTCACGCATGAATCGTTGAATCATTGTTCTGATTTGTTCCATATCATCACGTTTGGGAGGCTCAGGAACCGGAATAGCAGCAACAGGTTGTGACTGGGCTTTCTCACCTTTAATTTTATTTCCCTCCTCAACCATTTCAAACTCAGCCTCTTTTATTTCTTCAGGCTCTGGCAGAAGGTGAAATCCGGCCGCTACAATAGTTACCCTTACTTTTTTGCCCAGATGTTCATCAACAGCAAAACCATGCTTAAACAAACGTGCTTTTGCCTGAATCTGACTTTCAATAAACTTTGTAACGAGGGTCTGGTCAGAGAGCTTGATTTTATGCTCAGGGCTATAAGCAATACTTACCAATACACGTTGGGCTCCGCTAATGCCATTGCTTTCCAGCAAAGGCGAAGAAAGTGCTGCTTTGATGGCATCTTCTGCTCTTTTGTCTCCTTCGGCTTCTGCAGTACCCATTACGGCTTGTCCGGCATCACCTAATACTTTCTTTACATCGGCAAAGTCAAGATTAATAATTCCGGGGCGTGTTATTAACTCGGCAATACTTTTTACTCCATTAGCCAATACATCATCGGCTTTGGCGTAGGCATCTTCAATATCCATATCACCATATTGCAGTTCCAGGCGCTCATTCTTGATTATCAGTACAGTAT
>CALRLN020000002.1:0-53946 GCA_943368675.1 Chitinophaga pinensis
TACCAATTGCCTCCTCTGGGTTCTTATTACTGATTTTAAATCGTTTTAAGAACTGCTCGTTAACAATAACTTCCCTTACAGCTTCCGGGGTTGTGGGTCTTGCAATGAAATTCCCCCCGGCAATGAGCTTGTATTCATGCAGAGGCAGGTAGTTTTCATCAACATTGTTAGTCATAACCAGCGCAGAGTCTCGCGTATCTTTGTATTTTACAAATCCACCCCATGCATTCCCGACACTGGTAATGATTA
Source organism: Chitinophaga pinensis (assembly GCA_943368675.1). Lineage (GTDB taxonomy): Bacteria > Bacteroidota > Bacteroidia > Cytophagales > Spirosomataceae > Emticicia. The sequence continues at coordinate 250 of CALRLN020000002.1, forward strand.
AAGACCGGGATAGTGCCTTTACTTCAGGCATCTCGCTCAGCTCTTTAATAAGTGCATCCGGCTTATTTCCCTGCATATTGATATTCAGAACATTTTCGGTGTTGAATCCCAGATCAAAGGCCAATATGTTTTTATATTGTACATAACCTACGGCTGTTGTGGTGATAAAAATCAGTGTAAGGGTATACTGAACTACCACCAGTGCGCGTCTGAATGTCAGATGTTTAAATCCTTTTACCGATGACACGTTCCTGAGGGCAGTAATGGCACTCACTTTCGAAAAGAATAGCGCAGGCAGAAAGCCGGCAATAATGCCTACTGTGACCGAAAAGACAATGAAGGCTATCACCATTGGCAGGGTGAGCCCCAGCTTCACGGTTCGCTGCATCTCCGGAGCCAGGTTTATCAGCTGTGGCCGCAACAGAAGAAACAAAAAGAATGAAAGAATAAGGGCTGCAAGAGAAATCATGATTGACTCCACGAAGAATTGGACCCATACCTGGTTTTTGTTGGCACCGATAGCTTTGCGGATACCTACTTCTTTAAACCGTCGCATGGCACGTGCTATGGATAGGTTTGTATAATTAAAACAGGCCGACAAAATCACAACAAGTGCAAGCCCGCCGAGTATCCAAAGAACACCCGGCGACATATGAGGCCCCACAGAACCGGGGCCTCCTTCCGAGGCTCTGAAATTCTCTCCGACCACAATATTATATAGTGGAAGAAGTTCAAGCTGGATTTTAGTGTTTTCTTCAGCGAGATTTTCTTCTCTTGCAATGGCGTTAAGCTGCGATTGTATAGAAGCCCTGTCTGCATTTTCCGGCAACAGAAGATACACATAATTAGACGACATACTTGTCCATTGCTCAAAGTTATTGTTGTTCTTATTAAGTTGCTCGGCCGTTGACAGCGATACCAGCGCTTCAAAGTTGATATGCGAAAAAAATGGAATATCCTTCATTACACCGGTTACCTGATAATCCTGTGTATCAAACCGGATTACCTTGCCCAGCACATCTTCGCTGCCAAAAAGTTTTCTGGCAGTAGTTTGGGTAAGAACGATAGAGTACGGATTTTTCAGCGCCGTTTCGGGATTGCCTTCAAGCATAGGAAATGTAAAAATCCGGAATACTGACGGATCTGCCCACATGCCTTTAACTGGAAGTATATTGTCGCCAACCTTTGCGTCCTGCGAAAAATCGTTGCGTATAATAGCCACTTCTTCGATACCCGTTACTTTCTGACGGATAAGCTTTCCTGTCTTTATTGATGTAGTAGCAAACTTGCCTCTCTGTTCATGATTTTCGGTCATTACATTGGTAATACGATAGATTCTCTCACCATTTTTATTGAACCTGTCGTACGATCGCAGGTCAAGCAAGAAAGCAATCAGTAATAAGCCGACAGACATACTGATGGCCAGACCAATGACATTGATGAATGAGAACATTTTGTTGCGCAGCAAGTTGCGTTTCGATGTTTTGATGTAGCTTCCAATCATAATCTGCTTGATAAAAGGTTGATAAATTCTGGTAGTTCAGCAATGAGGTCAATATATCTTACATTCCGGTTGAACAACTCGCTTCAATCGACAGGCACTATAGTTCAAAAATACTTCACTGATACCGGCAGAGTAAAAAAATGGTGTGAATTGAGCAAAATTTGTGATGAATTGAGCAAATTACCTTTTTAAGTGTTTGGGGGCCTGTAAAAGAATGCAGCATTAACTTAAGGCTGGCATAATTTTTTTATTTTTTGAAACTATTTTAAAACAAATGTGTTTTATATGTATATACATACAATGTAAAAACATGATTATTCATTATTAATAATAAAACATTTATAAAAATGGCAAAATGGACTATTGATGCTTCTCACTCAGAAGTACACTTTAAGGTAAAACATTTAATGATTTCAACCGTAACCGGAACTTTCGGTTCTTATGAAGGCACTGTAGAAACTACTAACGACAACGATTTTGAAGGTGCTAAAGTTAATTTTTCGGCTGATATAGATAGTATCTCAACCGGACAAGAACAAAGAGACGGGCATTTGAAATCGGCTGACTTTTTTGATGCAGCAAGTTTCCCGAAATTAACTTTTGTTTCTACTTCTTTTGAAAAAACGGATGATGACGTTTATACAGTAAAAGGTGATTTGACAATGAGAGGCGTAACGAAACCTGTAACTTTGAAAGCAGAGTTTGGCGGAATTATGACGGATTTTTACGGACAAACGAAAGCCGGATTTGATATACAAGGTAAAGTTAATCGTCAGGATTTTGGCTTAGCCTGGAGTGCAGTAACAGAAGCGGGTGGAATTGTGGTAAGTGATGAAGTGAAACTGGTAATGAATATCCAGGTGGTAAAAGGTTGATAAATTCTTTTCAAACCAAAATCAAAAAAGAAACCTCTACTGTACGGTAGGGGTTTTCTTTTTTGGGTCAAGCCGAAACAGAATAAAGAAACCCCTGCCTTGCGGCAGAGGTTTTCTTCGGCAAAATTTATGATTTAGTTTAGGTTTATTGCTTGTTTTATGAAATGTTAAGTCAAATATATTGGGTTTTTTATTAAATACAATATATTTATTAAAATATTTTATTTTTATTTTCGTTATCGATTTTTTTGTACTAATACCTAAACTTTTAGTTATCCCTCTTTATTAATTACAAATTTTTATTTGTTTATTACAACAATCGCTCCATTGTACGGTATTTATCCTTTTTTAATCCCTAAACAGATGTTTTTGGATTAATTTTGCTTTCGACATTTTATACTGCATTTTATGAAAAAAGCTATTTTGTTATTTACCCTTATTTTTTCTTACGTTTCCTTTTCTTTCTCTCAGACCATACCTATCAGTATTCAACTGACAGAAAGTAACCAGTCTCCTGTTATTGGCGCAACTATCAGGCTTGTGAACCGGGCAGATACTACCAAAATGCTCAACAGTACAACTGATACTCTTGGCATAGCCCGGTTTAATCTGATAGCTAATCAGCAATATAGTATGACGGCCACTTCAGTAGGCTATAAAACCTTAATCAAGGGTATTAACGCCACCGGAAGGCAAACGACCCTGAGATTTGTCATGGAAACTGATAATACACTATTAGGAGATATAGTGATTACAGCCCGGAAGCCTTTAATGCAACAGGAGGATGATAAAACCATTGTTGACCCCGAACCTATAGCCAATACCAGTACTAATGCCTATGAAATAATGGAGAAGATTCCAGGGCTGTTTGTAGATCAGGACGGTAACATCTATCTGAGCAACTCAAGCGCAGCCACGATTTATATCAATGGCAGGGAGCAAAAAATGAGTACGGCAGATATTGCGGCCATTTTAAAGAGTCTGCCTCCTAATAGTATCGAGAAAGTAGAGATTCTGCGTACACCCTCTGCCAAATATGATGCCAGCGGAAGTGGTGGCGTAGTAAATATTATCCTGAAAAAAGGCGTAAAAATTGGTTTGACAGGAAGTGTAAACGCCGGAATGAATCAGGGGAGGTATGGAAATCAGTTTATTGGCGTAAGCCTGAACAATAGCAGTGGCAAGCTGACTTCTTTTCTGAATCTCAATTATTCGCATCGGAATAGTTTTGAAGAGATACAAACTACCCGCCGTTTTTCGACCGATAAGGAGTTATCTCAGCGTGCCTTTACTACTTTTCCCGGTAATATGGCTTACCTGGGTTTTGGGTTAGGGTATGAATTGAATAAGAAATGGGAATTGAATTATGATGGCCGTCTGAGCTATAATCAGAATAATTCTTCTGCAAGTAACGAAAGTGTCATTCGTCAGATTAATTCTCTGGAAGTTTTGACCAATAATATCAATACTACCAATAATCGTGGTAATAATTATGCTATAAATCAGGGAGTCAACGCCAAATATAAGATTGATACGCTTGGCTCTGAATGGACGACGGATATTTCTTACAACTATTTCAATAACCAGACTGATCAACTTTTTAATACGGCTTATGTTCTCCCTACGCCAACAAATTCAGGGGGGGCAGGTAATATCGGAAACAACAGAAATTTTATTTCAGTACAGACTGATATTAAATATAAGCTACCACATAAAATTACCCTCGAATCAGGACTTAAAGCTACTTTTCAGGTATTCAAAAGCGCTACTACTTATTATACCAGAATCGGGGAGCAACAAAACATTGATGTTTCTCGTACCAATCAGTTTAATTATAATGAAAGTATTTATGCGGCTTATGTACAGGTATCGAAGACTTTCGGAGATTTTATTCTGAAAGCTGGTACAAGACTTGAAAATACCAATATGAACGGGCATCAGATTATTCCGTCGGATACCACTTTCAAGGTCAAAAGAACCGATTTATTTCCTTATATTTTTCTGAGCCGGAAACTAGGTAAGATCGCAGGCTATGAAATGCGCGCTTATCTGGTACACCGCAGGTCGATTACCCGCCCTGTCTATGAATACCTGAACCCATCACCCCGTTTTATTGACCAGTATTTATATGAAGCCGGAAATCCGTCTTTAAGACCACAGTTTACCAATAACTATGAAGTAAATATCAGTATTGAAGACCGCCCCATCTTTGCTGTTGGCCGAAACTATACACAGGATATTTTTACAAATGTGATTTACCAGAACACCGATAATCAGAGTGTTGCCTATCGTACCTATGATAATCTCGGAAAAAATCAGGAAACCTATTTCAGGATTTTAGGTGCTGTTCCTCCCGGAAAACGATACTTCTTTGTCGCCGGAGCACAGTTTAATTATAATGATTATAACGGATTATACGAAAACGCCCCTTTGGCCTTCCAAAGAGGCAGCTGGTCGTTCTTCACTTTTCATCAGTTTAAGTTAGACAAAGTAACCAATATCAGTATGAATGGCTTCTTCCGTATGAAAGGCCAGTTACAGTTTTATGAATTGAGTAACTTCGGCAATCTGAACCTGAATGTTAATCGTCAGTTCTTTAACAAAAAACTGATGATTACCTTAAGTATGAACGACGTGTTTTATACCAATAAGAATAATTTCACGATTAATCAGGGGAGCATCTCTGCTTTTGGATTCCGTCAAGGTGATACGCGCAGAGTTGGTCTGAACCTACGTTATAATTTTGGTTTCAGAAAAAAAGAAGACCGCAATAATCCTTTCAATTTTGAGAATTTGGAACGAAGCAGTAATTAATTGCTGAAGTTTTGCTAAAAACGCTTTAGCAATGGTCAGAAATTACCAGTAATTCGCTAATTTTCGGCTCTATTTCTATTTTCTAACATTTTTTAAACCTCATGACCTTTAAAAACCTCTTCAAAAGCAAGGTTCCGCTCCTGCTTGTTTCAATCGGTTTGGTTGTATCGTGTATGCGAACTTCTAAAACCAGTAAGCCTATCGTAGTTACCGAAGACCCCGTACAGGCAGTCGCCAAAGCTAAAGAAATCCGCGAAAAAACAGCCGCTAAACTAGCTGATGGATTGCAGATGACCCTATGGGCCTCTGACTCCCTTGCACCTGACCCTGTTGCCATGACCATCGATGACTGGGGGCGTGTGTACCTGACCAGAACAAACAGACAAAAAAACTCGGAATTTGATATTCGCGGACACCGCGACTGGATGACCCCTTCAATCGGTTTACAAACAGTTGAAGACCGCCGGGCTTTTTTAAGAAGCACATTTGCTCCTGAAAAAAGTAAAGAAAATGAATGGCTGAAAGACCTGAACGAAGACGGCTCGCACGACTGGAAAGATCTGGCCATTGAACAAGACGAAATATGGCGCATTGAAGATAAAAACAATGATGGCATTGCTGATGTTTCAACCCGCATATTGAGCGATTTCAATGAAGAAATCACAGATGTGGCTGGGGGGATTCTGGCAAGAGAAAATGATATGTTTGTGGGTATTGCTCCGGATGTCTGGCGTTTGAAAGATACTAATGGTGATGGTATTATTGATTCAAAAACCTCTATTAGTCATGGATATGGTGTGCATATCGGTTTTAGCGGTCATGGAATGTCGGGCCTGATTGAAGGACCTGATGGAAGAATATACTGGAATATCGGAGATATTGGTGCCAATATTACAACTAAAGACGGTAAGAAATACGAACACCCTAACTCTGGTATCATTGCCCGCTCAAATCCTGATGGAAGCGATTTTGAAATCTTTGCTGCCGGGCTTCGTAATACGCATGAATTTGTTTTTGATGAATACGGTAATCTGATTTCGTCAGACAATGATGGTGACCACCCCGGTGAAAGCGAAAGATTAGTGCATGTAGTAGAGGGGTCTGATGCAGGATGGCGTTCTAACTGGCAATATGGTAAATATACCGACCCTAAAAATAATAAGTATAAAGTCTGGATGGACGAAGGCCTGTATAAACCCCGCTGGGACGGACAAGCCGCTTACATCATTCCCCCAATCAGAAACTATCACAATGGCCCGACTGGTATGGTATATAATCCCGGGACTGCTTTAGGGACTGAATGGAAAAACAAGTTCTTTCTGGTAGAATTTGTAGGTACACCTAACCGCTCACATATCTGGTCTTTTGGCCTTAAACCTAAAGGCGCTTCGTTTGCTTTCGACAGTGAAAAAGATGTAGTAAGCGGTATTCTGCCAACAGGTATCCGCTTTGGTCCTGATGGTGCTCTGTATGTGGCCGACTGGATTAATGGCTGGGGAACCAAGAATTATGGCCGAGTATGGAAAATAGATGTAGCCGCTGATAAAAATGATTTGAAAGCTCAGAGAGAAGAAACCAAACGGCTGATGCAGTTAAAATATCCTGCGCAAACAGATGATGTACTCTACTCTTTGCTGATGAATGTAGATATGCGAATCAGACAAAAAGCGCAGATGGAATTAGCCAAAAGAGACAAAAGGGGTTTTGTGGTATTCAACAAGGCTATTGCACAAAGAGAAAACCAATTGGCCCGTATTCACGGTATCTGGGGTATTGGTCAGTTAACCCGCATGAACAATGCCTATGCATCAGCACTGGTAGAGTTGCTGAATGATAAAGATGAAGAGATAGTTGCGCAAGCCGCCAAAATAATAGGTGATGCACGTGTGAAAGCTTTAAGCAACCCATTAATTCCGTTATTGAAAAGTACAAATGCCAGAGTAAGATTCTTTGCAGCAGAGGCTTTGGGAAGAACAGCTAATCAGGATGCGGTAACACCATTAATTGAATTGCTGAAAGCCAATAATGACGAAGATTTATATATCAGGCATGCAGCAGTGCTGGCATTATCAAGAATCGGTAAAGCCGAGCCTGTTATTGCTTTAGCAAGCAACCCAAGCAAAGCATTGAGAACCGCTGCTGTTTTGGTTTTAAGAAGATTGAAAGATCCTAATATCTCTGTTTTTCTGAATGATGCTGATGAATACATTGTAGCAGAAGCCGCAAGAGGTATTAACGATGATACATCTATTGAAGCCGCTTTGCCCGCTTTGGCGGCTACCTTGAAAGATAACAGATTCAAATCTGAAGTGATTATCAGAAGAGCCATCAATGCTGCCTTGAGAGTAGGTGGTGAAAAAGAATTAGATATGCTGATTGCTTTTGCCAAAAGAACCGATATTAAGGATGATATTAAAGCTGAGGCTTTGGCTACGTTAGGTTCGTGGGCAAATCCATCAGTATTAGACCGGGTTGATGGTCGTTATCGTGGTAAAATAGAAAGAGATCCGGCTATGGCCAGAAGTAAAATACAACCGCATATTGCAGAGTTTTTGAAAGAGAAAAACCCTGAAACCCAGGTAGCTATTGCAGGTTTACTGGCTGATTTGAACATTAGTGATGCCAACAATCAATTGGTAGCGATTTATGATGCTACCACTGATGCCAAAGTAAAAACGGCTATCCTTGCTTCTTTGAATAAACTGAAATATCCTGAAATGGATGCAGTGATGAAAAAGGGCATGGACGATAAAGACGAAAACGTAAGAACTGCAGCACTGGGTTTATTGAACAATACAAATGTAACAAAGGAGTCTCTTCCGGCTATTGTTAATTCTATTTTTAGTAAAGGCAGTATTAAAGAGCAACAACAAATGCTGGTTGTATTGTCGAAAATGGAGCCTGACAAAACACAGGTAATTCTGGACAATCTGGTTACACAATTAATCGATAAAAAGTTATCTCCTAATATCGGCTTAGAATTGAAAGAAGCCGTTGATGCCAGCGGCTCTGAAAGCCTGAAAGCCAGACTTGCTGCGAACAGTGCGCATAACTCACCAATGGATGAGTTCAGAGAAGCCTTATTCGGTGGAAACCGCTTTGCAGGCCGCCAATACTTTAATACCAATTCTACCGGGCAATGTGTGAGATGCCATGCAATAGGAGGCTCCGGTGGTGCAGTTGGCCCTCCATTAACCCATATTGGTGATGTGCTGAGCAGAGAGCAGATCTTGCAGGCACTGATAGAGCCAAGTGCCAGAATTTCTCCCGGTTTCGGTGCTGTTACACTTAAACTGAAAGATGGCCAGGAGGTAACAGGCACATTGGCGAAAGAAACAGAGAGTGAATTAACGATTACTACCTCTGACGCAGAGCCTTTAGTGATTCCGGTAGCCAGAATTGCCAAAAGAGAAAATATGCCATCTGCTATGCCTCCAATGGGTACGCTTATGTCGAAAAGAGAAATCAGAGATATGGTAGAATTTTTGTCTAATCTGAAAAAGTAATTAGCTTTATATCCTGAAAAGGCTTTCTAAGTTCGAAATGCTTGGAAAGCCTTTTTTTGTTTCGGAATTTTACTTTAACCTGTCAACCTTGAAAGGTATTCTGCATACCATTCTATTGTGCTGCTTTATTCCCTCATTAGCGCTTAGCCAGGGGAATGATCAATGTATTGGCCCTAATATTGGTACCGGATCAATATATCCAAAATCAACCGTAGGCTGTGTGCCTTTTACGGTAGAAATAGAGAAAACAGAAATTAATTCGCGAGATAGTCAATATATCTATATGTATGCCGGTGGAGCGCCAACCAATGCAGTTACGGCTAAAACCTTCACCTATACCAAACCCGGCGCCTATAAACTAATGCAAATTTCTTATAGAATTGACAACGGGCAGGAACTAAGAGCCTGCGCTACTATTACTGTGCTAGATACCGCTAAAATCGAAATTAATCCTAAAATCTGTAATAATACTGTGAATCTGAGCCTAAGCGATATAAGAAAGAACGGAACAATTCCGTACGAATACTGCTATATTAATTGGGGTGATGGCTCAACACCTGAAAAGGTTAATTTACCAGCTACTCCTGTTGCCCATACCTACGCCAATAAATCAGACAAAAAAATCAGTATAAGAGGTGGTTATATTGTAGAAGACTGCGGGGGAACCAATAGCATCAATCTAAAATTTCCGACTATCAACGAGCCGAAAATTCTTGAGCTCAATAAAACAGGGGCAGACAAGTTCGCAATCAGTTTTAATAATGAGACAGGCGACGATTTTGGCATTTTAGCCAATGGACAGCTATTACTTTCTCAAAAAGGCAAATTAGGACAAACACAGGTTTCATTCGACAATCCAACTCCTGATGCCTGCTACAGCATTCAATTACAAAACGCCTGTTTTACCAATACAACCTCACAAGAAATCTGTGATATTAACTTCATGCTAAACCCGACAGTGGAGGGAAACGAATTGATATTGACAAAGCCTATGCCTGAGCCTATCAAAGGCTTTTCACTGATTAAGAACAACAGCAAAATCAATATTAGTAGCAATTCTTATACCGACAAAGAGATTATTTGTAATGAAGAAAATTGTTACCAGATAAGCTTTACCAGTAATGGGTGTGTTTTTATTAGTGAAAAACTTTGCGTTAAAAACAACTTGGTTCCATGTGAAACAGATATACCCATCCATATTCCTACTGCTTTTAGTCCGAATGGGGATATGATTAACGATAAATTATTTCTGTATGGCAACTTAGAGAAGTTTGTGAGTTTGAAAATCTTTAATCGCAGGGGTCATATAGTTAAGCAAATCTATTATCCTTACGAAGCCTGGAGTGGAGACAATCTCCCGGCAGGTTTGTATGAATATATCCTGAAACTCAATACTTCTACCGACAAAGAACTTACAATACAGGGGACAATTACACTGATAAAATAAGAATACACGGTTTTCTCTTTATCGGAATCTTACGACTACTTCATTAGAACTTAATACAGGCTTATCTTCTTTTGTAGCCGGAAACCATTTCGGGCCATTTTTTATAATCCGGATGGCCTCTTCATCACAGCCAAAACCTAAACTTCTGATAATAGAAAAGTCTGATAATTCACCCTTCTCGTTTACTGTAAAACTTACTATTACCCGGCCTTGAATGTTTGATTGCAGCGCTTTTGGCGGTCGCTTTGTATTTTCTTTAAGATATACTTCAAATGCCTCCCAGCCAAATTCAGGTCTGGCATCGGTTGCTGCTTTCCCCAACATGGCATCATGCGGACTGCTGACTGAAACTTTTGGTTTGCCTGCTAGTTTGATGTTATCCTCACTATAAACAATTTTACCAGGCAGGACATTCTTCAAAGGCACCTCCATCTGAGGCATAGTAAGGTTGTTAAATACGATTATATCCCCCTTTCGGGCATCTCTTAAACTAAATCTCCCTTCCTCATCTGTCCTTATGCCATCTGCTTTCCCTTTTATGTTGACAGTTACATCTTTCATCGGCTGGTTTTCCTCATCAACAACTTTACCCGATATAGTAGCTCTAGCCATACGGGCTGCTCCTCCTAAAGTCCGGCTCTCCGGGCTTATTTCGTCTATTTCTGCCCCTGATTTCTTCTGTAAAACTAAAGGCTCAGGTGCCAGAGTTGGTGTTTCGGCAATTCTTTCTGTTATAACTGAAGATTCCACTTCTTTTGCCTCTGTTTCTTCTACTGACAATGGGGGCGCTGCTGTCTCTCTCAATACTGCTTGCGCCTGATTTATACTCTCTGTCTGTTTCTTTTCAATAACTTTAGGCTCTGTTGGTATCCTGGTCTTGCTCAGAGTTGTATGATCTTCCTTTGCTATAGGAGCTTGCGCTATCGGTTCCGACAAATCATCGGTTTTATCCTGATTTTTCAGTATTATAGTCGAATTATTGTCTTGTTGTTTATAATCAATTATATAATAGGTTCCGGCAAAAACCATCAGCAATGCTGCGGCTATACTTACCGGTTTCCAGATACGGGTAATTCTTAATGCTGGTGTCGGTTTATCAGTAGATGTATTAATTCTATTTCCTAATCTCGCTTTAAGATCATTAAGGTTTTTATCAACAGAAACTTTGTCTTTTTTAAGTTCAGAAATACCCTCTGCGGCATCGGCATAGAAAGGTTGTTCGAGCAGGAGTTTTTCTACCCGGTACATTTCCTGAAAGGTCATTTCACCTGCCTCATACCTTTTCAGGTCTTCGGGTGTGATTGTATTCCGTTCCGGAACTGATATATCCTTTTTCTTTGCCATTATCGATTTTTTTCCATACAAATTTTCAGATTCCGCTTACCATTCTGAATGTAGCTTTTCACTTTATTCAAATCAAATCCTGTTTGTTCTACAATATCTTTATAACATTTCTCATGCAGATAAAACAATTTTACACACGATTTCTGTTCATGCTCCAAAGTACCTATACAATGCTCTAATTTCTGCAAATCACTTTCCAAATCTATTTCCTCATCTGCTTGATGCACAAATGGCTCATTTTCCACAAAATCCTCTTCTGAAATTTCTAAGCCACCTACTTCTACTTTTCTGGACCTCAATTGCATCAGGCAATAGTTACGCGCTACACTATGTAACCAACTTTTGAAATTACTTACCTGATGCTTCTTTAAATCTTCTATCAGCCGTTCAAAAATCTCCATCGTGGCATCTTTGCTCTCTTCTTCATCGCGCAGGTATTTATAACAAACCGAAAAAACCATCTCCATATTTCGCTCATACAATTCTCCTAAAACATTCAAATCGCCATCCGCCTGATATGCTGCTATGTATTCAGCATCAGTCTGTGGTTTAGATCTGCGTTTAAAAAATGGCATACAGCTATATATTTCCGGAGGTTAAGAAGACAAATTTAACTTTTTTCCAAAATTTTTATGGAATTTTTATGAAGTCATCATCAAGAGGGAAAATGACGAAGATTTCATGTTTAAAAATCCCCCAGCCCATGAAAACCTTCTAACAAATATTGATGGGGACATAAAAATTATGGGAATTAAATTATTGCTTCTGACTTTAACCCTTTTTCTAGGGTTCATCTTTGCGCAGGAACGCACTATTTCGGGTACTGTAACTTCTGCCGGGGATAATATCCCCATACCCGGTGTTACTGTAACGATAAAAGGGACAAATACCGGTACTATAACCGATGCCAATGGTAAATACAGCATCAAAAGTTCTACTTTACACAATACTTTGGTTTTCAGCTGTATTGGCTTCACTACAAAAGAAGTGAAAACTACAGATAAGAAATCTGTCTGGAATGTAAAACTTGAATCGGATGCAGCTTCTTTGCAGGAAGTCGTTGTTACAGGATATCAGTCTGAACAATTATATGACAGAGAGCCGAATTCGGTTTCTATGAGTAATGCCAAAGCCTCACCAGGAGGTGGTTTGCGTGCGCCGGTACCCATGGGGAATAGTGTGGTCGCTGCTGATTATAAAACAGAAGAATACAGCACTTTTGAGGAAAATGTCTTTCATTCAACTAAAAACGATGCCCTCACTACTTTCTCGATTGATGTTGACAGAGCCGCATACAGTAACATGAGAAGAATGATTAATAGTGGGCAATTACCGCCTAAAGATGCGATCAGGATTGAAGAAATGATTAATTATTTTGACTATAATTATGAACAGCCAACCGGAAAAGACCCGGTAAGTTTTCAGACAGAGATTTCAGACTCGCCCTGGAACAAAGGCTTAAAGTTATTGCACATTGGTTTACAGGCTAAGACAATACCTGTTGACAATCTGCCTGCTTCTAACCTTGTGTTTCTGATTGATGTTTCCGGCTCAATGAGTGATTATAACAAGTTACCACTATTAAAACAAGGCTTTAAACTATTGGTTGATCAACTAAGACAGAAAGACCATGTGGCTATTGTAGTATATGCCGGGGCATCAGGGCTTGTTTTGCCATCTACTTCGGGCAAAGAAAAGACAAAAATAAAAGAGGCCTTGGAAAACCTACAAGCCGGTGGATCTACAGCAGGAGGAGAAGGTATTAAACTGGCTTATAAAATTGCTGCTGAAAACTTTATCAAAAGTGGAAATAACAGGGTGATTCTGGCAACTGATGGAGACTTTAACATAGGTACATCAAGTGAAGCTGATTTAAAAACACTGATTGAAAACAAAAGAGAATCCGGTGTTTATTTAAGTGTAATGGGCTTTGGCATGGGTAATTATAAAGATAACAAAATGGAAACGCTGGCTGATAAAGGAAATGGTAATTATGCCTATATCGATGATTTGCAGGAAGTTCAAAAAGAATTTGTAACAGAGTTTGGCGGAACACTCTTTACAGTAGCCAAAGATGTAAAACTGCAACTGGAGTTTAACCCTAAATATGTACGTGCTTACCGATTGATTGGTTATGAAAACCGTCGTTTAAATAATGAAGACTTCGACGATGATAAGAAAGATGCAGGAGAGATGGGGTCGGGACATACCGTAACAGCTGTTTATGAAATTATTCCGGCAGGTGTCGAAAGCCCGTATTTAGGAAAGGTTGATTCTCTGAAATACCAGGAAAACAAAAATCTTACCACTGCTGCTCATTCAAATGAAGTGCTGACTATCAAATTACGCTATAAATTGCCTGATGAAAAAACAAGTAAACTGATAGAAGAGGTGGTATATGACAATCATACAGCCTTTGATAAAACATCAGATAATTTCCGTCTGGCGGCATCAATTGCTGAATTTGGTTTACTTTTAAGACAATCTGATTTTAAAGGGAAATCTAATTTTGAACATATCATTGCAACGGCAAAGTCAGCCCGCGGAAATGACGAGGAGGGGTATAGAGCCGAGTTCATTAAACTTGTAAAAATGGCTCAATTGCTTTCTGATAAAGATTTAGCTAATGATAACTAAACAATAAATCAAAAGGCCAGGACGAATATCCTGGCCTTTTGATTTATTTATTACAAGTATATTTATACGTTTCTTCTTCTTTTGAAGTTTCACCATCGTATGTCCTCATGGCAGTCATTTTTGAAGGAAACCCTTCTGCAGTATAACCATAGTTATAGGTAGAGGTCTCGGCCTCGCCTGAAAACATAGAAATTGCTGAATCACTTAGTATATTATTTGTATTGCATAAATAGGTCATATTTATCCCGAAAAATAACCCTGCTATAACATGCGGAAGATGTGCTTTTGCCAAATTTGTATTTGTATAAACATTTATTTTATCATCAAATTTATAGTTTTCTAACAGTACCAGTTTTTCAGTACCTGCTACTGCCGTTACCTTTTTTATATTATTCTTTGCATCATACTCAAACAAAAAATCAGCGTCGCCATCCTCTGAAATTATATGTAGTTTTTCTACTTTCCCCTTTGTGTTAGTTGTGTACTGATACTCACTAACAGATAATTTAACTATTACATCTTCTGATGCTACATATTTTACTTTTGATATATTGCCTTTTCCATCATATTCATACGTAAATGTTTCTACACCTTCACCTTTCATTGTCATTTTGGTAATACGACTGTTACCATCATATTCATAATCTGTTGTGTACCCATCTTCATCTTTAGACACAAGCAGATTTTTAGCATTATATGTAAACTTAGTAACATACTCTTCCTGGTCTTCTAAATTTTTTACTTCAGTCACAAAACACTTTGGTATATTATTATTGGGGTTAGAAGGCTCTCCTGTATTACCATCAGGATCACCTTTTGATCCTGCCGGATTAGCAAGTTCAACATTTTCTTTCCCACACGATACAAATACAAAAGTTGATAAAGTAGCTATAATCACAAGCAGTAAAGTTTTTTTCATAAAGACAATATTTAGATTTTTCTGTTTTACAAACAAAATTACAAAAAAAAGTAATTGGCGCAATTTTATCGGCTAATGCCTTAATTTTTTGGACTTACGAAGTCTCCTATATCACTTACCCTTAAAGGCCGCTTTTCTTTTTTGTAAAAAAGCCATCACACCTTCTGCAAAATCATGGGTTCTGCCTAATAAATCCTGATTGATAGCTTCTTGCTCCAATATTTCGTCAAGTGTACTGTTCATTGATTGATTTAATACTTTCTTCATCAATCCTATTGATTTCGTTGCGGCAGTTGTATAAAACGTTACCAATTCATTCACAGCATTATCAAGTTCTTCATACGGGACTGCTCTGGTTATAAGTCCCAATTCCAAAGCCTCTTCCATATATACTTTACGCCCTGTACTGCAAAGTTCGAACGCTTTTTGTATGCCAACTATGCGGGGCAGAAAAAACATGGAGCCTGCATCGGGCATTAAACCAATACCGACAAACAATTCACTCATATAAGCGTCTTTATTCGCAATAATTATATCACAAGCCAGAGCCAATGACATACCAGCTCCGGTTGCTATACCGTTCAACCGACAAATAACAGGCTTTTCGGCATTTCTGATAGCCCTGACCATAGGATTATAATTCTCTCTTATAGAATCGCCTAACGAACTAAGCCCTTTATCTAGCCCGGCTTTTAAATCTGCGCCGGAACAAAATGCTTTTTCGCCTATTCCGGTTAAGACAATTACTCTTATACTCTGATCCTGATTGGCTATTTCAACGGCACTCGTTATTTCCTGTATCAGCTCACTGCTTAGCGCATTATATACCTGTGGTCTGTTAAGGATAATACTTGCTGCTCCCTCCGAAACTTCATAAATAATATTATCGTACATAATTGATAATCAAGTTTTTATTGTTTTGTAAAATTTTATATATCTAAATATTGTTATATTATTTAGAAAATATATGCACAAAATTGACAACTAATGTGGCTTTACAAAACATTTTTATTTAAATTTTACTGTAATTCACATTGATGCGATATATTTGCAAACTTTTTTTTAATAATTCTCCAAAATGGAAGTGAATCAACCGTTAAACGGTAATGGTAGTGGTCATCACCATCATAATCTTGACAAAGTCTCTGCTGCTGGGCTTCTCATCGCATTAGGTATCATTTATGGAGACATTGGTACTTCTCCTCTATACGTATTAAAAGCAATTGCCGGAAGTGAGCCTATTAATCAGGAAGTCATCTATGGTTCTTTGTCTTGCATTTTCTGGACATTGACTATGCAGACGACCGTTAAATACGTAATTTTAACATTAAGGGCTGATAATAAAGGCGAGGGAGGGATTTTAGCATTATTTGCCTTAGTACGCAGACATGCCCGTTGGCTTACTGTTCCTGCCATAATCGGAGCAAGCGCTTTATTGGCCGATGGTATTATCACACCCCCAATCTCTGTGACTTCCGCTATTGAAGGGCTTCGTATTACATTTCCTGAAATAACCCAGGATACCATTGTAAAAATTGTAATGGTTATATTATCGGGTTTATTTCTGGTACAGATACTAGGTACAAAAAAAGTAGGCTTTTTATTTGGGCCTCTGATGCTTTTATGGTTTGGTATGCTGGCTGTCTTGGGTTTATCCTGGATTATTCGTGATGCTACTGTTTTAAAGGCGCTGAATCCATATTATGCTTATGAATTGCTTGTACACCATCCGGGGGGATTCTGGTTGTTAGGGGCGGTTTTCCTTTGTACTACAGGGGCTGAAGCGCTTTATTCTGACCTGGGACATTGCGGTAGAGGCAACATCAGAATAAGCTGGATTTTTGTTAAGCTTTGCCTGATTCTGAATTATCTTGGACAAGGTGTGTATGTAATGCAATTTGACGGGCAAAAAGCTGCTAATATTCCTAATTTTAATCCATTCTATGGTTTAATGCCCGACTGGTTCTTACCATTCGGAATCGTAATCGCTACCTCGGCTGCTATTATTGCCAGTCAGGCTTTAATTAGTGGTTCTTTCACTTTGGTTTCAGAGGCTATTCGTTTGAACTTCTGGCCTAAAATAAAAATAAACTATCCGTCAGACCAGAAAGGACAATTATATGTACCAAGTATTAATGTTTTACTTTGGATAGGTTGTTTAGGTGTTGAGCTTTATTTCTTTAATGTTGCTAAAGAAAGAACGCTGGATGGTATTCCGACCGATACTTCGTCAGCAATGGAGGCTGCTTATGGTCTGGCTATTACTCTTACGATGTTAATGACAACCATGTTGATGTCTTATTATCTCTATGTTAAGAAGTACAATTTATGGGCGGTAATTCTGTTTATGCTAGTTTATTTCTTTATTGAAGGGGCATTCCTGATAGCTAATCTAGAGAAGTTCCCGCATGGTGGTTATGTCTCTTTGATTATAGGCGGTATTCTGGCTTTTGTAATGTATATCTGGATAATGGCATTCAATATAAAAATGCGCTTGACAGAATATGAGAAACTGGATAAATACGTTGAATCACTACAGGAACTTAGTAATGATATTACCGTTCCGAAATATGCCACTCACCTCGTGTTTCTGAGTAACGCTTCACGTGCTTCTGAAATCGAAAATAAAATTATTTACTCCATTTTCCAGAAACGCCCTAAGCGTGCAGACGTATATTGGTTTGTTCATGTAGATACCTTAGACGATCCATATACTATGGAGTATAAAGTAAAGACCATTGCGCCTGACGATGTGTATAAAGTAAATTTCCGTCTGGGTTTCCGTGTTCCTCATAAAATAAATCTGTACTTCAAAAAAGTGCTGGAAGACATGGTAAAGTGCGGTGAAGTAGATATCAGAAGCCGTTATGAGTCTTTGAATAAACATAATGTAATCGGCGATTTCCGCTTTGTTGTACTAGAGAAATTCCTTTCTTATGATAATCAGCTTCCGTTTGGTGAAAACCTGATTATGAAGGCGTATTTCTTTATCAAGGGCTTTACACCATCTGAAGACAAGTGGTTTGGATTGGATAGCAGTGCTGTAAAAGTTGAAAAAGTACCATTGGTAATCCGTCAGATTGAAAATGTTAATCTGAAACGTGTTCCCTGGCAAGCCAATAGTTAATATATTATTAAATCTTCATATATGCGTATTTTAATTACCGGAGGAGCCGGATTTGTGGGCTCTTCTTTGGCTATTGCTTTAAAACAAAATTATCCTTCTTACGAAATTTTCTGTTTAGATAATCTTAAAAGAAAAGGGTCAGAACTTAATGTAGCCCGATTAGGCAAACAAGGCATACAATTTATTCACGGGGATATTCGCAGTAAAGAAGATTTTGATTCTTTACCTCTGGTTGATTCTATCATTGAAGCCTCTGCTGAACCCTCTGTGCTGGCAGGTCTGAATGGCTCACCAGACTATCTGATAAATACCAATTTATTTGGTACCGTTAACTGTCTGAACTATGCGGTAAAATGTAAAGCAAATTTCATATTTCTTTCAACAAGCCGCATTTATCCGATAAAAACTATAGAGACTTTAGATTTTATTGAATCTGAAACCCGCTTTGAATTAACAGATAACCAGCAAATAAAAGGTGTTTCTGCCAAAGGTATTGCTGAAGATTTTCCTTTAGATAGTCCAAGATCTTTGTATGGAACAACAAAACTAGCCTCAGAATTAATTATTCAGGAGTACAACGAATTCTATAAGCTCAAAACCGTTATTAATCGCTGTGGTGTGCTAACAGGCCCGTGGCAAATGGGCAAAGTTGATCAGGGAGTAATGGTACTATGGATTGCCAAACACTTTTTTGAACAACAATTAGCTTATATCGGCTATGGTGGTAATGGCAAGCAAACGCGTGATATACTACATGTAGCTGATTTATATCGTTTGATTGACTGGCAACTGCATAACATAGATAAAGTAAATGGTGAGATTCTGAATGCAGGAGGTGGGGTAGAGGTAAGTGTATCCTTACAGGAGCTTACGGAAATATGTCAGGAAGTAACGGGTAATACCATACCTATCACCAAAGTAGCTGAGAATCGTCCGGCAGACATCAGATTATACATTACGGACAACTCTAAGGTAACTGCCCTCACAGGCTGGAAGCCCGAAATAGGCGTTAAGCAGATAGTGGAAGAAATAACAGCCTGGCTCTCTGAAAACCAGGAAGCATTAGAGCCAATACTCAAATAAACAATGAAGCCTTTCAGAATCTGAAAGGCTTCATTGTTTTAAACCGAATATGCTTTAATAGTCTCGAAGAAACACTTCACTTTTTCAGGGTCTGTATCCGGATATACTCCATGCCCTAAATTCGCTATGTATCTTTGTGTTCCGAATGCCTTAAGCATCTTCTTTGTTTGTTTTTCTATTTCCTTAAATGAGGCATATAAAACACATGGGTCAAGATTTCCCTGTAATGTCTTAGCAGGAATCATCTTTCTTGATTCTTTAATATCCATATTCCAGTCTAAGCCTACTACCTCACAATTCAGTTTAGCCATTTCTTTACGGGCAAAAAATGCGCCTTTAGCAAAAACGGTCTTAGGGGCTTCATCAATGGCATCGCAGATCTGTGCGATATAAGGCAAAGAAAAGGTTCTATACTGATCGGGAGAGAGTATACCAGCCCATGAATCGAAAATCTGCACCAAATCGGCTCCGTGGCGTATTTGAGCCTTTAGATAGGTAATTGTACTATCTGTTATCTTCTGAAGCAGCAGATGGGCTAATTTGGGCTGAGAATACAGCATCTTCTTGGCAGCCGAAAATGTCTTGGAGCCTTTGCCTTCAATCATATAGCAAAAGATTGTAAATGGCGCTCCTGCAAAACCGATTAGGGGTACTCTGCCGTTCAGTTCTTTTTTCACTATATCAAGTGCCCCCAGAACATAAGCCAGGTCTGTTTCAGGATCAGCTATCTTTAATGAATCAATATCTTTTTTTGATTGTATTACCTTCGGAAAGACCGGGCCTTTTGCTTCTACCATTTCATAAGGCAAGCCCATTGCTTCAGGTATTACCAGAATATCAGAGAAAATAATTGCAGCATCTGTTTTCAGAATATCAACCGGCTGAATCGTTACTTCAGCTGCTAGTTCGGGTGTAGTAGCTAATTTGATAAAACTTCCGGCCTGTGCTCTTACGGCACGGTATTCAGGTAAAATTCTACCTGCCTGACGCATCATCCAAACAGGCACGCGCTCTACATGCTCACCCTTAGCCGCACGTAAAAGCAAATCGTTTTGTAATTTCATGCCACAAAGATAAGAACGAAAGCACTATTCTCCAATTCACATTTAGTAACATAAAAAAAGCCATGAGCTAAGCTCATGGCAGCACTAAAAACTTTGTCTTTTACTAGGTGTTTGTGATTTTAACTATTTTGCAGCATTTGACGGTATAAAATCCTTTCCTGTGCGGGATTTATTCTTTTCCAATTCTTTTTTCAAATAGAAGGCCGGAAAAAAGCCTTTATATCTATCAATATACTTATTTTTGGCGTCTAATAAAATTAAGGTCGGATACGCATCTATATTGTAACGATCCGCAATATCCATTCCGTCAAAGGTATCAATATTAACTTTATATACCAAAAAGTTTTTGTTAATATACGAAGCAAAATCCGGATCTGCAAAGGTTTCATTTTCCATTTTCCGGCAGGGTATACACCATGTTGCCCAGAAGTCTAAAATAATCGGTTTCTTCAGCTTTTTTGACTCCCGAAGTAGTTCATCGTAAGATCCATCATAAAATCTTACTTCACTTGCATAATTTTTTTTATCATTTTTGTAGGAAGATAACATTAACAGCGAAATTCCTAAAAAACCTAATACTTTAAGTTTCATTTTTTTATGGATTTTATTGGTGAAAAGGGTCATAAAACACGTGAAAGACCCAAAAACTGACACTTTAACAATCAATTACAAATATTAAGCCACTTTTTCAGGATTTTTGCAAACACCTTTACTAACCAATAAATACAAGGCATCATTATGAAAATTTCAATGATTGGTGCAGGTAATGTAGCCTGGCATTTAAGCATCGCTTTTGAAAACCACCATCACCAGATTTGTGAAGTTTTTAGCCGACAGCAATCAAAAGCCAAAGCGCTTACTGCTATGCTTTATCAAGCTAAAGCTACAGACGAGCTTGATTTTTCAGAAAGTGAGGCTGAGTTATTTATACTGGCGGTATCAGACGATGCCATTTCGGACGTATGTTCCAAGCTGGTTTTACCCGAAAATGCCATATTGGCTCATACATCTGGTACAAAGAGTCTTCAGGATTTACAAAAACTGATGCTGTCTTTTCACGACTTACCCATCAGATGTGCCGTATTTTATCCGTTGATGACTTTCAGTATTCATAAAAAAATGTCACTCAAAGAAGTACCTTTCTGTATTGAAGCAGACGATGAAGAGGCGGAAAGTCAATTGGTCGAATTAGGGCAGGGGTTGAGCAATACGGTTTATCTGGTCAATTCGCAGGAAAGAAAAGTACTGCATATTGCTGCCGTATTTGCCTGCAATTTTACTAATCATTTACTGGCACTAGCCAAGGAAATTACCAATAATCAGGATCTGGAATTTGATTTATTAAAACCCCTGATAAAAGAAACTTTTCAAAAGGCACTTGAGGCCGAACATCCTGCTGATGTGCAAACAGGCCCGGCAGTAAGAGGAGATAAGACGACTATAAATAATCATCTGGTTTATCTGAAAGACCAGAACGATTTATTTGAGATATACGAAATTCTGAGTGAGAGCATTCAGAAATGGCACGCCTGAAAAGAAAATCGTCGGTTTGAATAAGCATTTATTACAAACCGACGACGTCTTTTATTTTCAGTTGCTTATTTGTCAGAACAAACCTTCGCAACGATTAATACAATCCAGATCTTCAAAAGCAACTTTTAAGCGGCTTATCATACTTTCTTCTCCTTTACGTAACCATACACGCGGATCGTAATATTTTTTGTTTGGAGAATCTGCACCTTCAGGGTTACCCAACTGCGATTGCAGATAGCCTTCTTTATCTTTATAATATTTCAGAATACCTTCCCAGGTTGCCCATTGTACGTCGGTATCAATATTCATTTTTACCGCTCCATATTTAATGGCCTCTCTGATTTCTTCACGTGAAGAACCAGAACCACCGTGGAATACGAAATTCACAGGCAATTCACCTGTACCAAATTTTTCCTGAATATAATCCTGAGAGTTTTTAAGAATGATTGGTTGCAATTTCACATTACCAGGTTTATAAACACCGTGAACATTACCAAAAGCCGCAGCAATAGTGAAGTTAGGAGAAATTTTCAATAGCTCTTCATAAGCATAGGCTACTTCTGACGGCTGAGTATATAGTTTTGAGCTATCAACATCTGAGTTATCAACACCATCTTCTTCTCCACCTGTTACTCCCAGTTCAATTTCAAGCGTCATGCCTATTTTAGCCATTCTCTTGAAATATTTCACACATATTTCAATATTTTCTTCGATTGGTTCCTCTGATAGATCAATCATATGTGAGCTGAATAATGGTTTACCATGTTGAGCGAAATATTTTTCACCCGCATCTAATAAACCATCTAGCCATGGTAATAATTTTTTTGCACAATGGTCAGTATGTAAAACTACCGGAATGCCATACATTTCGGCAATCTGATGTACGTGAATTGCTCCTGAAATTGCTCCGGCAATAGCTGCTTCCTGGTTTTTATTTGGTAAAGACTTACCCGCATAAAAAGATGCACCACCATTTGAGAATTGTATAATAACAGGTGAGTTAACAGCCTTAGCTGCTTCCATTACACCATTTACTGAGTTAGTTCCTACAACATTGACCGCAGGTAGGGCGTAATCATTTTCGTTCGCATGGCGTAACAAAGCAGCTAGTGCTTCACCTGTAACTACGCCCGGCTTAATCAAAGATTGACTCATGTTAAGATTTTTGAATTTTAAATAGAATAAATATTAATATAACTGTCAATGAAGTCTGATAATGAATTTTTATGCAAATTAGGCATTTTTAAAAACATTGGTGTAGAAAATACCGAAAATTTGCTGTATAGCACTTATTTTTAATACATTCTAAACAGGCTTGTTTATTTCTTATCGTACAAGGCCTGGATGTCTTTCGGAATCTCGACTTCCTTTAAATCCGTCTTTTTCTTATCAGTTATTCTCCATCTATGCAACCAGGGGAA
Source organism: Chitinophaga pinensis (assembly GCA_943368675.1). Lineage (GTDB taxonomy): Bacteria > Bacteroidota > Bacteroidia > Cytophagales > Spirosomataceae > Emticicia. The sequence continues at coordinate 23,524 of CALRLN020000002.1, forward strand.
ACCACCTTTAGTGAGTACAGTATCTTTATGCTTATATATATCATCAGTTAATGCTTCCTCTAAACTAATAAAAGAAAACCCTTTATCAGTCATTACCTTACAAAGCTCATCAAAATAATCAGCGTTTAATGCATTAGCATGGCATAAGAAAATATGTTTAATAGGGCGCCCGACCACCTCTTGTGTCAATTTTAAATAATAGTCAAAATAATCGCTATTGTGTTTGAGGTATTTCTCGGCAATGCTTTTCATGAGGTCTTTATTGCCTACCTTCATAGCATCCATATACACTTTATTAAAATACCAGTCGTCTGCTTCTATAGTTACCGGAGCATTGATATAGCCTTGTTCAGCCAGAATTTTTTCAAATCCATATTTTTTAAGACTATCCGGCCCGGTTTGTAGAAACGGGTATCTGAAGTATTTTTTAGTTTCTCTGTACTTACTATTGAGTTCAGATGTAATCACTTCACCTTTCAGTAACTCAGCCTTGAAGTCTTCCAGACTTGTATTATTAAGAGAGGGGTGAGAGAAGGTATGATTTCCCAACTGGTTTCCATTAAACAGCCATCTTTCCAGCATTGCTACTCTATTGTCTATTTCTCCGAGTTTCATGACCGTCTTTTCATTGACAAATCCTACCGCACGAATGTTGTTTTTCTTGATTTTAGCTAATAATTTATCTGTGGATTCCTCTGCATGTTTAAGTGATAGCTCAGAAACAAATGGCAAATCATCAATTGTGATAGCAATCTGATTTTGCGCATTCGCATTAGATACCAAGAAAAAGGCGAAGAATATAAATACTGTTAATAGTCTTTTCATAATAAAAAAGAGCCACCGGGTTATCGGTGGCTGGTAAAATGTTTATTTTATAATTGCTTTTAACAATAGTTCTGCCACAAACTGATTACCCGTTTCATTGAGGTGAACACGATCGGTGGTTAAAATACCTGACTCCTTGTTTTGCGGGTTATTCTTCAAATTATACGCTACAAATTCTTTTCTTAAATCTACCAATGGACAATCGTATTTCGCAGCAATAGTTCTGATAAGATTTGAATAATGATTCATGTCACCATCCTGCGAATTGCTATTATCAGTGCGTTCACCAATAGCTGCCGGTGTACAGCATATTATCTTAATTCCTTTCGATTGCAGTTTTTTGATAATAGCAGTATAAAAACCTACAAATTTATCTGCATCTGTACCTGTTCCATGACTTGATTTATGCCATACATCGTTTACACCAATATAAATTACTACCACATCAGGGTTCTGATTCAGAACGTCGTCCTCCATGCGTAAGAATAAATCATATACTTTGTTTCCTCCTATACCCGCACCAATCAATTGGTATTTATCTTTTATACCTTGTTTTTCAAGTGCTTCTTTCATTTTAGTGATATATCCACCCGGGCCAACTCCTGCCTGAGTGATAGAATCGCCAAAAAATATTACTTTGGTTGGTTTGTCTTGTTTTAACGAAAACATAAGTAAGGAAAGTAGAATAATGGTAAGAGATTTCAGGGTGTTTTTCATTGAGTTTGAGGTTGAATTGGTTGAAATAAAACAATCGGTTAAAATTAGTTTTTTTGACGCTATTGTCAAAGTATCCATTTAAGGCAGTGTGTTTTTTTAATTTTTTAGTAAAAAATACTTATTCAAAAGAAGAAAATTCTATTTTTGGCTTTATTATTTTCATCAATTACTTTTTGTATGTTAACAGTCATTGCCAAAATTCTCGTTAAAGCCGGTAAAATAGAAGAAGCTAAAAGTGGCTTATTGGCTTTAGTTGCACCTACACTCGAAGAAAACGGATGCATAGATTATGTACTTCACCAAAGTAATGACGATCCCCGGTTATTTTTCTTTTATGAAAACTGGACAGATAGAGAAAGTCTGGAAAATCATCTGGCTAATGTTCATATAGCAGAGTTTTCTGCTAAAGCCGAAGAACTACTGGCAGAACCCGCAGAATTGTTTTTCTTATCAAAAGTATAATACTTTTTATATTAACTGCTTCCAGGTGCTCTTGATATAATTGTATTTAAGGGTGCTGGGCAGGGCTTTCCAGAAGTATTTATTGATTTCTACTGCAAACGATGGTTGCATATAGCAGTTTATCACACAGCCTTCACATGCTGCAAGTTTTCCTTCCAGAGCTACAATTTCCTGCACTTCCTGTGATTGGTATAATTCGTAAAGATTGTTGTTGATAGTAAAGTTTTTAGTGCCTAAATGATAGCAGGGTAGGACCAACTTATTCTCAGGAGAGATAACAAGGGTAGTAGAGGCAGCCTTGCAAACGGGATTATCCACATGGTTTCCACCATTTTGCCTTAAACTGATGAATGCCTCATTCAGATAAACGTTCTTTTGTTTGCCCCACCACAGCAGTTTTTTAAGTGTTGTTTCGGAAAGACTTCCTCCTGTTTCTACACCATTATAGTCAAATACAGGATTCAGTATTAAAACCAGATTATTCGGCTGTGTTATATTTTTCCACACAGCCTCAATTTTATCCACATTTTGTTCAAAAACTGTGAATAATATATCCGGTCGCTCGCCATTCTCTCTGGCTATAGTTATGGATTCCATTACCTTATCAAAGCATTTTACACCTCTTGACAGGTTATGTTCCTCTTCATCAGGTGAATCTAAGGAAAAATGCAGCATATCTATTTTACCTTTCAGTCGTTCAGCATATTTCGGATACAGCAGGCAATTGGTAGTTACTGTAGTAATCATCCCGGCTTTTTTGGCTTCTGCAAGAAGTATATCTAATTCCCGGTGGAGTAGGGGTTCTCCGCCTGTAAAGTCAATCACACGTACCCCTAGTTTTCGTAGGTCACGAAGATTTTCTCTGAAATTCTGGAGAGTAATATAGGGCGAGGGCTTCTCCCATATATCACAAAAACTACAGGTCGCATTGCAGCGATAGGTAAGGTAGTAATTGCATAATACAGGATGCTTGATAAGCCTCATACTTGTGTGATTAGATAATTGATAAGTATGATGATTCCCAATGACTGCTGATTAAGCCAACATTTTAAGCAAACTTGCCAGTTTATCTTTTAAATCTTTTCTATCAACTATGAAGTCAAGAAAGCCATGATCTAAAATAAACTCTGCTGTCTGAAAACCTTTTGGTAATTCTTTACCTATGGTTTCTTTAATAACGCGTGGGCCTGCAAATCCTATAAGTGCCTGTGGCTCAGAGATATTAAAATCCCCTAACATGGCATAAGAGGCTGTTACTCCTCCGGTAGTCGGGTCTGTTAGTAAAGATATATAAGGTATACCTGCTTCAGCGAGTTGCGCTAGTCTGGCAGATGTTTTTGCCATCTGCATTAATGAAAATCCGGCTTCCATCATTCTGGCACCCCCTGAGCGGGAAATCATCAGGAAAGGAATTTTGTTTTTCAAGGCATATTCTATAGCCCTTGCTATTTTTTCACCTACTACCGAACCCATTGAACCACCAATAAAAGCAAAATCCATGCAGGTAATGACAATATCAATATCTGCCATTTTTCCATAAGCCGAGCGAGCAGCATCTTTTAAGCCTGATTTTTTTTCGGTAGCACGTAGTCTGTCAGGATAAGCTTTCGTATCTACAAAATGGAGCGGGTCACCTGAACGCAGGTTAGCGTCTAATTCAGTATATTTTCCTTCATCAAATAATATGGCAAAATAGGCTTCGGAGCCGATTTTTTCGTGGTAGTTACAATGTATACATGTATAGGCATTATTTTTATGCTCACGGGTATGCATTGCTTTTTTACAATTCGGACACTGATACCATAAACCGTCAGGCGCTTCACGCTTCATTTCGGTTGGTGTCTGAATTCCTTTGACAGTTCGTTTAAACCAAGACATATCGAAAAAAAATCATTTTGAGGGGTCAAAGGTAAATATCTTAGGGGTTGATTTGAAAGTTTTTTATTATTTTTTTGCGAAGCTGATTATTAATCCGATAAAAAAAGCTGAGATTGATTTATCTCAGCTTTTCAATTTTGTTTTAAAACGTATTAATAATTCGCCCGCTGGCATCCCGATAGGTCTTTCTTTCTACATCATTATCAAAATACGTTTCTTCTTTTCGTCCATCCGGGTACAATCGCAGGGCCCTTCCATTTTTCTTATTATTCTCTACTTTTACTACTAGCCGCATGTTATTATTATAAATAAAATAGCCTCTTTCGTCATTCATCATTCCATTTTTATATCTGCCTACATACTTATCACCATTTTTATAAAAGTATGTCCCATTTCCATGATACTTTCCATTTTCGAAATTCCCGACATACTTTTTCTCGCCATCTGCATAATACTCTACTCCACGTCCTTGTCTTTTTCCGTCTCTCCATTCGCCTTCGTATCTTTCCTGGGTTCTGGTGTTAATCATTTTCCCATAGCCATTTCCACAATCTCCTTCAATACAGGCAGGATTACGCACACTTGTGGAAGAGTTATCCACAGTACCTGGGTCAATTCTGCCCACCTCAGGCGCTCCACTCATGTTTCCATCGGTTCTTCTGATTGGGTCTATAGGTTTATTCACATTTTTATCCACATTATCCACAATTACAGGTCTTTGCTGGATTTGTGGTTGCGGCTGTGTTGGATATTGTACTTCCGGTAGTTTTTTAGTGGGTAATGAGGTAATCGTGCTACCGTCGTTTTTCTTCACATTCGGGTATAATTCCTGTGCATTATTATATCCTTTTTCAATAGAAGCCAAACGTCTGCTTCTTGGCGGGTGTGTTCCACCATCATAATCAGAAGTTAATTTGCTGATAGCTGCCTGGGCCTCTTTCAGCGAGGCGCCCATCTGATACATAACAAATCCTGAAAATTCATCTGCCTCTAATTCTTTTTGTGGGTCACTACCACCTTCAATAATGGTATGTCCTTGCAAATGATGTCCTATTTCATGGGCTAATATGCTTAGCGCACCCCAGTCTGTTTTTGCTATATCATTGGCCTTCCTCATAAAATTCCCATCATATACAATCAGACGGGTTTGTCCGTTTACTGCGGCAAAACAGTTGTCAGTATTAGGGCACTCCATTACATAAAAATTCCTTTTTAATCCACTTCTCCGCACAATCTCATCTACTGCTTTTTCTGCTACTTCTTTCGAGCGGAAACTTACCATATTACAAATGGCTTTTTCATTTATTCTCTGGCCATAATAATTATACCCAAAAGTTCTCGTTTGCTCTGTTTGCGCATTTGCAACATAGCTCAATGTGTATAACATTGTGGACAATGTGAATAACCTATATTTCATAATAGATTTTTGTTTAGCTTATATTGAAGGAATAACGAGGAAAGTTCTTTTCAATAGGTATGTAGAGGTTGGCTTAACAATATTTTAACAAATAAGTCTCAAAAGCCATGCTATATGAGACTTATCAACATTATTAATGTGTAAAACCCCTAATTTATTGCATCACCACGCAGATTTCTGAATCTTTTTCTGGCATCGGCACTATAGATACTTCCAGGAAAATTCTGCAGGATTTGTCTGTATAATTCCATAGCCTTATCCTTTTGCCCTAATTTCTCCTGATATATCTTCGCTTCCAGATACAAAGCATCATCGGCCAGTATATCGTAGTTGTAATTCTTGCGTAATAATTCAAGATCATCCAATGCCTTGTTAGGCTGATTAATTTTAACATAGGTATTGGCTCTCAGCCAGAGTATCTCATCTGCCAGACTATGGCTTTTATACTTCTGGAAAGCCGTTTCCAGAGCTGCTATTGCTTCCTGATTTTTATTCTGGAAAAGCAGCAGATCAATTGCTGCGTATTCGCGCATAGCTGCTTCTGAAGTATCCAGGCCTATATTATCCTGAATTAATAGACTTAACTGCATGGCATCATTGGCTATTTCACGGGTGGTAGCTTTTTTCAAAATATCGAGCACCTCTTTCGATAAATCGAAATCACCATTGTAGTAATGTAATTTGGCATTTTTCAATTTAGCTTCCTGGCCTAATATATCTTCCTTCTGTGTTTTTTCAACTTGTGAATACAGCAGGGTGGCTTCCCAAGGTTCGTTTCTGAGAACATAAATATCTCCTAAATCCAGTTTACATTTATCTCTGAAATTATTATCTCCTCCGGCAATACTGATAGCTTTTTCCAGTACGGTTATCGCTGTATCTCTCTCGTTCAGATAAAAGGCATAAAGCTGAGCTGTATTTCTCATAGCCTCCATTGTTTTCTGATTCTGTCCTAGATCTGTAAACAGATTCTGATAGTCTTTAATAAGCGTTCTGATTGAAGCCAGATCGACGGGATAAGTAGTCTTGATGACTTCTTCTTTGCAGAAGATGGCGTTGCGTCTGGCATAGGGATAATACTGTCCCTGTGGATATTCTTTCATCACGTATTCGTACATCTGAATGGCGTTTTTGTAGTCTTTGTTCACTAGAGCGGTCTGCGCCAGTTCAAAAACCCGTTGCCCTTCCAGTTTGTATCTTCTGTCGAGTGCACGGCTTTGCACAAAAGCCTTGTAAAACTCCTTCTGTTGAATCAAATGCCATATTAACATGTCAGCATAGTACTGCTCGTTCGGAAACTTCTGTACCTTGCTGTAAAGCACCTTCTCGAGCATGTCTATTTCTGCATCAGTCTTCAGATTGTCCTGAAACGTTGCTTTTACGTAATCCGTGTTTCCTTCAGTCAGTCCATATTTCAGCATTTCATCAATCATCGGCTCTTTTTGCCCGTTGTAGAGATAAGCTCTCGCAAAGAAAATAGCATATTTGTTTTCGTCTTTTGCCAGCTCCCGTCCTTTTTTAAGCAATTGTATTACCTGTTCGGTCTTGGTGTTTCTATACAGGAAGTCCTGCATCTCGTAGAGAGTACCGTCTGACTTCGCCGCTAAATCTATAACGCTGTTGAATTCCTTTTGAGATTCCTCTACTTTGCCTGTCATTTCTAACAAAAGTGCGTAGTCAGCCCTGTACGTAATGATATTTTCATTGCTTTTTATTTCGCGCTTCAGAAATTTTTCGGCCTCGTCCCAGTTTTTTAATTTGTAGAGAGTTTGCAGATAATTTGTGTGGACCAGCCTGACCGTGTTTTTATCTTTTGATAATTTTACATAAATCTCTTTGGCTTTCTCATATTCCCCTTGTTTAAAATATTCATTGGCCAATTCAAGGTCTTGCGCCTTCAGACTTGCCCCGATGAGCGTAATCAAAACAAGTAATAAATACCTTTTCATGTTTTAGAAAAAAATAAAAATAAATAATCTTTTTTATTGTTGTTTTTAATTATTAGCCATGTGGAAATGTGAATAAATATAATCTGTGGATAATGGCTTTCCAAGTATTCACATAAATAATCTCTTTTTCCACATTTTTATTATGCTCTTCCACACTTATTTTATTGATAATCAATTCTAATACCACTTATGTACATTGTTCTGAAAATTTTTGTGTTGATTATTTTACTACCTATCCACATGGTGTTTCCACGTTAATCCACCTGGTGTGAATTGAGGATAAAGGCATACTTACAGGCCTATTCCACAGTCTGATTATTCTTTCCACTATTGCTGGTAGTTTCTCCACAGGGCATTACACAGAGTACCTCACTGTATACCCAGAGAATCCACATACTTGTCCACAGAATTTTTTGGATATTTTTTATTTTGAATTGACCTTTTGACTTTTTTGATAGAATGGTGCTTTTATTTGTTGCTGATGAGAATTTTACCCTTTGGTTTAAGTGCAAAAATGTGGAATAGTAAACTGATAGTTTATTGCTAAGAATTTTAAGTAGTGAGAAGGTTGCTCCGGATTTTGTTAATGAGACTAAGCTCTTTGTTACTTGTAAAAAAATCTGAACAAACCTCGTTTCATTATACCAGAATGAGGCCTGTATTCTGAGAAATGCGGCCAATTAATTTTTAGATGATTGGATAGAAGACTTACTTATTAGTTAAAAAAACATAATTGGCGTATAAAGATATTGTTTGTATCCTTTGTTTTGTTGTTTGATTATAATAAATATTTACTATTGGCTTAATGTTTTTAAGTGAAGGTGCAACTATTAAAGAATTGGGAAGATGAGGTATTTCTTAGGTTAAAATGACTTATTGGATTATTTGAATGTACGTTATTTTGTATGTAGTTTTTGAGGGTCATTTTGGGTATAAATACAAATGTTTTATGGCATATACTGTCCAACCAAATAATGAAGAGGAGTCATTCTGATGTACTTTTTGTTAAAATTACATTGTTGAAAGACTAGTTAAGTTAAGTATAATATCAAGAAGTGGATACTTTTTTTACAAAATGTTATTTATAATCAGCAGATGAATACAAAGAAAATTGTTAGAGATTCCCCTCATTTTTTATTAATTCAATATTTAAAAAATGAGGGGATTTACTGACTAATTATCTAAAATTGTTCCTTATGAACTTGTTCATTTTTTGTATGTTACAACTAGAGGATTGATTAATCTTACGGTTAGTAAAAGTGAATATTTAGTATTTTTTCAGATAAAGTCATTTCTCTGGTATTGTGACTTTTATATCTCTTAATTCAAAGTTTGCCTTTACTCTTATTACTTCTTCTGAAAAATAGACGTTTTCCGGCTCTATATCTTTCTCTACATTTCCATAATCCCACTGGCCGTTTCCGTTACTGTCGACGATGATTCTGATCAGGTATGCTCCCGGCTTAACATTGACAAAATTGAATTTATTATCTTTTGTTTTCTGTTGAGCTTCTATTTTATAGTTCTCGTCGACCAGTTGTATGATTTTATTATCCTTATTTCCCTGAACTGAGCCTTCTACAATTCCATAGTCTTCAGGTTTTAATATTGGGTTTCTTAATATATTTCTTTCACTAGAATCTCCTTTAATATCTATGAAAGCCCCCGTCTGAAACTCAAACTTTATTTCTCTTGTGGCTGATATTTCTTTAGTTATTGTCAGATGAGTTTTATAGATATTCCACGCTAAGGCTTTCTCATCTAATGCTTCATTTTTGATTGTATCACTTAGTAATTTGATTTTGCTGAAATCTGTTTTAGCAATTGGTGTAGAGAAGTAAAGTTCGTAGACAAGTTTTTTCTCCACTGCTTCTCTGTTTTTAGGGTCTGTCTGAAAATCAAAATTTTCCTGTTTGGTTCTTCTGGTAGTTTTTCTTTCTACGTCTCTGAATTTGATTTTTTGCAGATGTGTCAATTCATTATCCGCAGAATCTCTTACTGTTATATTTACTTTAACAGTATCCGTTTTTAGTGGGATATTGTAAAACTTTATTTCATTTCGCTGAGCAGAGTAAGGAAGACTGTCAGCAGGGTTAACAAAATTAACACTATACGTTTTGATGTTTTTATCGTAAATAACGGTAAAGTCTTCTGCTCTTTGTAAAGTCTTCTGATTTTTAGGTCTGTCATTATTAGCCATATATAAAGCAATATTCACATTTGTTATATTTGAATCTAGTTTAATGGTGTCTTTTACGAAGGCTATCATCTCTGATTTATTATCAAATCTCAGATTGTTGTTTTTATCTGTATACGCATATAATCTGTATTTTCCTTTCTTAAGGTTTTCAAATTTAAAATTTCCACTCGAATCAGTTTTGAGAAAATAGTTAGGTTTTGTCTTTTTAAGACTGAGAGAATCCTGTACTTCGTATAGGGATACTTGTGCATCCAGTATAGGTTGATTAGTGAAAAGGTTTTTTACATTTCCTTCTATTTCTAATGAATCAATTTTTGCTCCTGTACTAAAAGCCAGTTTTAAATTTTGAGCTTCATTTCGCTCATTCAGGTCTTTTACACCTCTCTTGAAATTAAGTGTATAAGTAGTGCTATCTTTAAAGGGTTTGTCGAATTTTAACAAAACACTATTTGACTTTGCTTTTATGTCATAGTATCCCTCCTGTTCGGGAATGATAACCAGCTCTTGCCTTAGTGAGGTTACATCAATTAATTCATCAAAGTATAGTTCTATCTCTTTGCCTTTAAAATTGGTCTGCTTATTTTGGGGAATAGATTTGACGAGTTTTGGCGGAGTCTCGTCTTTCTTTCCTCCTGTAGGTGGTACAAACTGTGCACATCCCAGTAATAAATTGCTAACGGTTAAAAATATGATTACCCTGTATTTTGATTTCTTTAACATACGTATTTGCTTTGAGCCTCAAAAATAAAACCCTCAATATTATTTGAGGGTAATTAAGAAAATTTAATATTTATTATCTCCCAAGGTGTACCATCAAAACTGATATATCCGCAGGAGAAACTCCACTTATACGGGAGGCTTGCCCTAATGTCTGCGGTTTTATTCTCTTTAATTTTTGTCTTGCCTCGATTGAAATAGAAGTGAGCTTATCATAATCAACAGTTGATACTATATTCAGGTTTTCCAGCTTTGCCATTTTCTCTGCCATTAATAATTCTTTCTCAATATAGCTTTCATACTTGACATGAATTACTGCCTGCTCTAATACTTCATTATCATAACTATCTAAATAATTTTTTATTTCATCACTCAGGTTCTTTATATCCTCTAATTCTATTTCAGGTCTTTTCAATATACTATAATAGGAGGACTTTTCTCTCAATCCGGCTGAGTCTATTGATTCCAGAAAATTATTGGCCTGGTCAGGTGAAATTTTCATTTCTTTCAAAGCCTTTACCAATTTTTCGGAATCTTCTTTTTTCTGGTTCATTCTTTCCAGACGATTTTGTGATGCGAGACCCGCTTCAAACCCTTTTTGTGTTAATCGGATATCAGCATTATCTTGTCTGAGGAGTGTCCTGAACTCTGCTCTTGAGGTGAACATTCGATAAGGTTCATCTGTACCTTTATTTACCAGATCATCTATTAATACACCAATGTAGGCTTCGTTTCTCTTTAATATAAAAGGTTCTTTTTCTTTTACCTTATTATGAGCATTCATACCGGCCATTAAACCCTGGCACGCAGCTTCTTCATAGCCTGTTGTTCCGTTGATTTGGCCTGCAAAGAAAAGATTTTCAATCAGGTGTGTTTCCAATGTTAGTTTTAATTGGGTAGGCGGAAAGAAATCATATTCAATAGCATAGCCTGGTCTGAACATTTTGGCATTCTTAAAGCCGGGGATTAATCGTAATGCTTCATACTGAATGTCTTCAGGTAATGAAGTAGAAAAACCATTGATATACATTTCTACTGTGTTCCATCCTTCAGGTTCTACAAATATCTGGTGGCGGTCTTTATCGGCAAAGCGGTTAATTTTATCTTCTACAGAAGGACAATAGCGCGGGCCTAATCCTTTTATTCTCCCACTAAACATAGGTGATCTGTCAAAGCCTTTTCTCAGTGTTTGGTGAACCTTCTCATTGGTATATGTTACATAGCAACTTCTTTGCTTTGTTAATCTGGGTGTATCTGTGTAGGAAAACTTTTCAGGATTTTCGTCACCTTTTTGCTCTTCCATTTCATCCCAGTCTAATGAGCGTCCGTCTACTCTTGGTGGTGTTCCGGTTTTCATTCTCCCGGATTCAAAGCCTAACTCTATCAATTGTTCTGTAATACCGTGTGCTGCCTTCTCCCCTGTTCTGCCTCCACCGAATGTTTTTTCACCGATATGTATCTTTCCATTCAGGAATGTTCCATTGGTAAGTACAACGGATTTACTATTAATTTCAATTCCCATTGAGGTTTTTACACCTGCTACTCTATTATCTTTTACTAATATACCTACTGCCATATCCTGCCAGATGTCAAGATTTGGAATGCTTTCAAGTGTATCCCGCCATTCCTGTGCGAACATCATTCTGTCACTCTGGCATCTTGGGCTCCACATAGCCGGGCCTTTTGATCTGTTCAGCATTCTGAATTGAATCATAGTCTTATCACTTATGATTCCTGATTGGCCGCCCAAAGCGTCTATTTCACGAACTATTTGTCCCTTTGCGACTCCACCCATTGCGGGGTTACAAGACATTTGTGCAATGGTTTGCATGTTCATTGTTATTAATAGTACAGACGAACCCATTGAAGCAGCTGCCGCAGCTGCTTCACATCCGGCATGGCCTGCTCCTACTACTATAACATCGTATTGTGGAAACATTATTTAAAAATTGTTTATGGTTCCACGTGAAACATTTTTCAGGTAAACGACCGGGGTGTGTTCCACGTGAAACAAAAATGAGTATATACTTTTGGATGAAAAACTTCCGAACTTCTGATTGATAAAATTATAAAACCGTAAAGAACGAAAGAAGGTTCTCTGTAAAATAAAAGGACACCCCTCAGAGTGTCCTTGCAAATTTACGAAGAAATATAGTTACTTAATTTTTCTGAAATAATTATCCAATTGTTTCTTATAGAATGGTGTATAATTAGGCGGAACTGTTCTGATTAACTCCACTTGCTTTACTTTCTCCTGTAAAAACTTTTCCATAGATGGTGGAGCCTGACGATTAAATTGCTGCGCTGTACGTGACTGGCGTGTCGGGTCCTCTTCTTGTTGTTTGATTGCTTTCTCTGCTTCCAGAAGTCGAGTCTGTATTTCTTTTGAACGTCTCATTAATTCAGGGTTAATACGTTTATTAACCAGATCAGTTTCATTATCATCCATTTTCTTTTCCAGCTCTTTTAGTTCGTTACCTAGTTTCTTACCGGCTTCGGTTCCTTTCAGGTCTTCCTGAAGTTGTTGGATCATCTTACGTAATTGCGCCTGTTCTTGTGCTAATCTGGCAGCTTGCTCTGACATCTGTCTGCCGCTTTTACCCCCCTCTCCCATTTTCTCCATGCCCTCATTTAATTTCTGCTGCATTTCACCTAATGGCATTTGTGCGGGGTTCTTACCTTTTTTGCCTTTTTTACCACTACCTGGCATGGCGTTAGCCATCATTTGCTGCATCTGATTAAAGGTATCACTAAGCATCAAAGCAAGATTATTGATAGAGGTCATCGCAAATTGCTGTTTGGCAGATGCTACATTCAGTTTTCTTTCTTTAATGAACTTTACACTTTCATCCATTGAGTTGCGCATAGAAGTAACCTCTCTTGTAATAAACGACTGTATTTGTAATACCCGCTTTGCCAAAGAATAAAGGCTGTCTTCGATAATTTTAGCATCATCTTCCAACTTTAACTGATCTTGCGATAGTTTTACGAATCTTGGGTCAGACACAGTCATATTTCTGAAATCCTTCATCAGGCTCTCCTGATCAAACGACAACTTTACCAGATTCTCCAAAATAGCTCTTAATGCATCAATATCTTCGTCCATTTCTTTCATTTCCTGGCTTTGCATTGATTCAGCCATTTGTTGAGCCATCTTTTTCATTTTATTGGCCGCTTTCTTCTGGCTTTTAGAAGCCGAATTGTTTTGTTTCTGATCCAATTGTTTTTCAGCATTCTGTTGTTCTTTCGAAATTTCTTCCTGTTCTTCTTTCTGAGGGTCAGTATCCTTTTTAAGCTCTTTGCTCAATTGCTCAATATCTTTCATCTTCTCTTTCATATCCTCAAATTCTTTCGAAAGTTTCTCCTGCTCCTTTTTCAATTCATCATTCTTATCCTTGCTATTTTCCGGATTCTGGTTTTTATCTTCCTTTTTGCCGTCTTTAGACTCATCTTTTTTTCCTTCCTTAGCGTCATCTTTCTTACCATCTTTATTCTGATCTTTGCTTTCATCAGACTTCTCCTTACCCGTTTGCTCCTTATCCTTACTAGCAGGGTCTTTTTCCTTATTCAGTTGTTCCTGCTTTTGAGTCTCGTCTCCGAGTTTATCCTGCTTCTCAGCCAGTTTTTCTAATTCCTGCGCAGTTTTTTCAACCTTTTGTTTCAATTGTAATTGTTTGAAGAGTTTAAGGGTACGGTCAATTTCTTTATCCATATTACGCTCTTTATTCTTTAATTTTTCCAATTGCTCTATAGTCTTTTCGTCCATATCCTTATCGAGCAATTTCTTCAACTCTTCATACATCTTATTAGTTTCGTCGTTCATCAGCTCATTCATCAGTTTTTTCAACTGTTGCATTTTTTCCTGCATTTGCGGGCTTTGCTGTTGAAAACGGTTAGCTTTCTCCTGCATCTGGTCGAATTGCTGCTGCAAGTTTTTTAATTCGTTATTCAGTTCATCGCGTTTACGAATCAACTCTTCCAATTGTTTCTTCTCCTGAAAATCTAAATCCTTCTTGCTTTTTAGACGATTTTCAAGATTATTTAATTCGGTTTTTAACTTCTTCGATTTCTCATTCAGTTTCTCGAGCATATCTTCGGTCTTCTCAGTAGCCTTTTCTATTTCAGCATCATACAGTTTGGACGATGGAAGAGCAAGCGTCATGACAGGTGTTTTAGTGCTTTTAGCGCCATTTACTCCGTCATTGTCCCACAACTGAAGGTAGTATTCTACCTTATCGCCAGGATTCAACTGAAGGTCTGCTAAGGGCAACTGATAATAAAAGCTTTGAGAAACCTGTGAGCGGTTAAATGAAACATCGGTAGAAGCAAAAGGCTGATTCTGATTATTATCCCGCACAGACTTATAGAAAAGCTTAAATTGAGACAAACCATAATCATCAGTAATATTTCCACCCAAAACAATATAATTGAACAGCGTAGAATCTTTTAATTGCTCCAACTGAATTTGCGGATAGCGATCGGGAATTACATTGATATAGAAGTCAACATTTTCACGGTTACTGCTGAATTCATTTTTAAGATGTATCTGATAGGAAGAAGAGTTTTTCAGGCGCTTTGCATAAGAAAAATTATCGCCAAAACCATCTTTCGCCAGTACTTTACCTTCGTTATCAAAACTCAGATATAGAGAATCAGTATTTACTGCTTTGAAATTCCATTGAATAGTTGTTCCTTCTGGTACAACCAGATTACCTACGTTATTGAAACTTTCGTTAGCTTTATTAAGGTAAGAAGGATAATTTAATCCTACATCAAAGGAAAGCAGGTTAGGTCTACTGATTAACTCCAGTTCAAATCCATTTGACTTAAAGCCTGAAGCCAGGAAATGAAAATCAACAGGATTCTGTACTTTAGAGAATGTAAAAGAATATGTTTTACTGTCGGCAGAGGTCATTTTGAACTTCCGGTCATTAGCTACCAGATAGACAGCTTCGGGTATAGCATTACCAATTAGTTTAAGATTAAGGACAAAATCTTCGTTCTTTACCGCTTTTAATTCGTCGTTAGTAATCTGAAACTTGAAGGGTGCTTCTTCTGCAAAATCTTTCTGAAAATATACGATTCTCTCTGTACTATTCTTAAAAAACTTAGGAGATACAGCTGCAATTAACAGGACTAATACTAAAGGAGGAATGGCGTATTTCAGGTATTTCTTGTTTTCACTGAATTTAACAGCATCTGCAAAACGAACGAACTTTAATTCCTGTGACTTCTGATCAATACTTGCCTGTAATAATGTATTCTCTTTTTCTGAGAATTGCGCCAATTGTAAAGTATTCAATAGTCTATCCCCTACTTCCGGGAAAAACTTACCAATTTCGTTAGCTGCTTTTTCATAAGTTAGAGGTTCATTGAAGTGCAATAGGTAAAGGATTGGCTTTATTACCCAGAAAATTAGCGAGTAAATTGTAATGCCGACAAATGCAAAAAGTAAAGCACCTCTGATAACAGAGCTAAAACGGCCAAAGTACTCAATAGCGTTGAGTACCAGAAAAGATGATAATAATAAAGCCAGGGTAAACAAAGACCCTTTAATCAAGAGGTTTTTGTAATACTGACGTTTATATTCATCGATCTTCCCAAAAAGGGCTTTAACTGAACTAGACATGATATTTTATTAAAGATTAAGGATTTTCGAGTAATGAGCCTCAATGAAATACTATTGAATTTAAAATAAAAAAGGGAGAATCTCAATCAGCCGAAATGCTACCGGTTAAATAGCGGCTTTATAACTGAAATACTCCCGATTGTATACTTAATAGTTTGATTTTAAGCAAACTCCAGACAAACTTCGATCGGGCAGTGGTCAGAAAAATATACTTCCGGATAAATTACAGCACTTTTTAAATGATGCTGTAAAGCCTGAGAAGCAAAATGATAATCAATACGCCAGCCAAGATTTTTCGCCCTTGCGCCAAATCTAACCGACCACCAGGTGTATTGATGAGGCTCCTGATTAAAATAACGAAAAGTATCAATATAACCTTCATCAATAAACCTGGCAACCCAGGCGCGCTCTTCAGGTAAAAACCCTGATGATTTTGCATTTCCTTTAGGATTGTGGATGTCTATCTCCCGATGACAAATATTCACATCTCCGCTTAAGATAAGATTGGGTATTTTTTTACGGAGTTTTTCAATATAAACGAAAAAATCTTCAAGGAATTTCATTTTAATTCCCTGACGTTCGTCACCAGAGGTTCCTGAGGGAAAATAAGTACAAACAAGGGAGAATTTCTCAAAATCTGCCCGTATCATTCTACCCTCAAAGTCATATTCCGGAATACCCATTCCGTATTCAACATGCAGGGGCTTAACTTTAGTAAGAATTGCTACTCCACTATAACCTCTCTTTTGGGCAGGATACCAATAGCAATGGAAACCCATTTCTTCAAAGAGATGGCTTACTAACTCGGTTTCAAATAGTTTTATTTCCTGAAGGCAGATAGCGTCAGGTTGATGGTCTTTAAGCCATGTCAATAATCCTTTATTGATGGCGGCACGGATGCCATTTACATTGTAGCTGATGATTTTCATATATGTAGTCCAACTTCTTTTCTAAAATATTCTATTACAAAATGTTTTAAAAGTTTTTCCTGAGATAATAAATCAAAGCCCGGTAAAGGTTTTACTAATTTCCAGTGAGGCCAGCCCTGTGTATCTTTACCTTCTAATTCATAATAGCCTCCATAGCTTAACACTTTACAGATGGCAATGTGCATGAGATCCTGTTTTTCTTCCTTAGAAAAAAACTTCTTCCCCTGCCCCAGTTCCTGAACGCCTATAACGAATAATACACCATTTAAATCAACAGGTTTCTTTCCGAGATTTTCTTTCAGAAACAGTAATAATGTTTGCCAGTTTTCTTTTAATTTGTCGTCTTCTACCATTCGCCATTTAAATATATATATACAAACTTAATGAAACCGTATGAAATGGATAAATCATTTAATAGATATAATATATCCAAAAACGTGCGAAGCTTGTGGAGAACCGCTTTTAGGAGGAGAAAAACTGATTTGTACGCAATGTTTGGTTAGTTTGCCCAGAACAAATACACATCTGGTACCTGATGAACTAATGGAAAGAAGATTCTGGGGTAAGATTAACGTCTCAAATACTATGGCTTATGTGAGGTTTTCAAAGAAAAGCAAGGTGCAGAGATTGCTTCATCAACTGAAATACAAAAATAAACCCGAGCTGGGAGTCTTTTTAGGGGAATTATACGGAAAAGATCTGAAAGAAGCAGGTTTTGATAAAAACATAGATTTAATCATCGGAGTGCCGCTTCATAGTGAAAAAGAAAAGCAAAGGGGATATAACCAGGCCAATTGTATTGCAGAAGGGCTTTCTAAGGCCTTAGAAGTGCCTTACAGCACAACAATTGCCAGAAAAGTAATAAGTACTGATACACAGACCAAAAAGAGCCGCTTTGAGCGCTTTATGAACGTAAAAGATGCCTTTGAAATAACTGATAAGGAAAATATCAAAAATAAACACATAGCTGTTGTAGATGATGTGCTAACAACAGGCTCAACCATTGAATCTTTTGCGAAAGTATTGCTGGAAAATGGCTGCGCTGGTATTACTGTTATAACTATTGCGGTAGCGGACTAATAAGCCGGAAATAAAAGCTTAGGTGCAGTGCAGAATACTATATAAAACAAAAGACCCTCTCATGAGAAAGGGTCTTCTTGTTATAATATACTTATATCTTAAAGTTTACGCTTGCCTTTAGGGCCGATAGCAATCATTGCACAACGGAAGCCGATGGTTGCAGTTGATGAATCCTGATCTAAATAACGACGGGTACCCGGTGATAACCAATAGGCTACATCATTCCATGAACCGCCTTTATAAACACGTAATTTATTGTCTATCAAAGAGTTAAAGTTCTTTTTATCGTATAAGTTTTCTTCATCCAGATAATCACTACGACGAATCGGGTTCAAATCGTTCATATCCTGGAAAGAGTTAGGGCGATAAACGTCATATACCCACTCATTTACGTTTCCGGCCATGTTATACAAACCAAAGTCGTTAGCAGGGAACTCATAAACTTCCATAGTGATGATACCACCATCGTTTTGATGTCCGGCGATACCGGCAAAGTCACCACGACCACGTTTAAAGTTTGCTAACATGGTTCCTTTCTGACCACCCTTAGGCTTACGCATAGACGAACCGTCCCAAGGATAAATACGCTGACTTGACTGGTTTTCGTCCATATATTGAGTGCCAATCATTGCTTTAGCGGCATATTCCCATTCAGCTTCAGTTGGAAGACGATAACCTGGCAATACATTACCTGTTTCGATTGCTAAACGACCACCTGCTTTAGCTTGTGGCGCCTCAGTAGTTGGCGCACTTCTGTCTTTTTTAGAAGATTTTGCTTTAGGACCAAAACGAACGGCCATTTCACCGTTAACGGCTGCTGTTCTCCATTTACAATAATCAGATGCCTGTACCCATGAAACACCAACTACAGGATACATTCTGAAGCCAGGATAACGAAGGTATTGTTCAGTAAACTGGTCATTAAAGGATAATTTGTTCATCCATACGGTTGTATCAGGCAAAGCTGTTTCATAAAATTCTTGTGACGAATCCTTTTGAATACCATGTAAATACTCCAGCCAGTGCAGATTAGTAATTTCTGTTTCATCCATATAGAAAGAAGAAACGGTAACAGTTCTTTCCAGGTTGTCACGTGCAAAGGTTACATCTTCTTCTACAGTTCCCATTGTAAAGCGACCTCCCTCAATATATACAAGGTTTGGACCTGCAGGCTGACCTTTAAAGGCATTTACCTGAAAACCATCAGCTTGCTGAGCCTGTCCTTTTTTAGGTTTTTTACCTTTATTGTCTTTAGAATAGGCAATCCCGGTTGCAGTACTGCTTCGACCCGGGTCGATACTCGTTCTTTTTTTGCTCGAACAACCACTTAGGATCAGCGCAAAAGCCAACGCACCCGTAATCGAACTAAAAAGTAATCTTTTCATTTTCGGAATGATTTTTGTTAATAGAATTCGTTTTGCAAAAATAGGTTATTTGATGTAAATATCTTAATGTACTAAGAATCAATTATTTAAGAGAGGCTACTCTTTCCCGACAAATCCACTCAATAATTTATCTAAATCATCAATGCCAGGTAAATTTTCAACAGTAAGAAGAAGCTTAGTTTTAATTTCCTTTAGCGAACATCTTTTTGGATTATTTTTAATATAATCAAGAATTCTGCCAAACTTATCTGCCTGAAAATATTCTGTTTTCTCTGAGGAAACGAAAAAGCCTTTCAGGATATTGTTTTTTAAAGTTAATTTTTCGAAACCTAACTGCTCTGCTTTCCATCTGATTCTTACCATTTTAACTAAATTCTGCACCTCCTGAGGCATAGGCCCGAACCTGTCGATAATTGACTTCTGAAACTCCTGTAGTTCCTGTTCTTTTTCAATATTATCTAACTGATTATACAACGAAAGTCTTTCAGAGATATTACTTACATAGTTTTCAGGAATAATAATCTGCAAATCAGTTTCAATCTGACAGTCCGGCAGGCGTAAATCAACGGGAGAATCCGTTAAATCTTTCATAAACAAGTCTTTAAACTCATTTTCTTTCAATTCCTGCACAGCTTCGTCAAGTATTTTATGATAGGTTTCATAGCCGAGGTCATTAATAAAACCACTTTGCTCTGAACCTAACAGATTTCCGGCTCCGCGTATGTCTAAATCTCTCATGGAAACCTTAAAGCCATCGCCCAGATCTGAGAATTCTTCTAAAGTCTGCAAACGTTTCCTGCCGTCGCTTGATAGTACAGAAAGAGGAGGAGTAAGTAAATAACAGAAAGCTTTTCTGTTCGAACGCCCTACCCTACCCCGCATCTGGTGCAAATCAGACATGCCAAAGTTTTGCGCCTGATTGATAATGATTGTGTTGGCATTCGGAATGTCAAGCCCGGATTCAATAATATTGGTAGAAACCAGCACATCGTAGTCGCCCTCAATAAACTTCATCATGACTTTTTCTAGTCTGTCGCCATCCATCTGTCCGTGCGCAATACCGATTCTGGCATCAGGAACCAGATTTAATATAATATTAGCTACTGATTCAATATCGCTCACACGATTATGTACAAAATAGACCTGCCCGCCACGTTTTAATTCATAGCTGATGGCGTCTCTGATCATTTCTTCTTTAAATACATGCACTTCAGTTGTAACAGGCTGACGGTTTGGCGGAGGCGTAGAAATAACAGATAAATCTCTGGCACCCATTAAAGAAAAATGTAAAGTTCTAGGAATCGGTGTGGCTGTAAGCGTCAAAACATCCACATTGAGTTTCAATTCTTTCAATCTGTCTTTAGCTTTTACACCAAACTTTTGTTCTTCATCTATAATCAGCAATCCCAGATCTTTAAATTCTATGTCTTTATTTAATATACGGTGTGTACCAATCAATATATCTGTTTTGCCTTCTTTGAGTTTTTTCAATGTATCAGCAATCTCTTTGGCAGATCTAAAACGGCTTATTTCATCTACATTAACAGGCAGTTTAGACAACCGCTCTGCAAAGGTCTTATGATGCTGCATTGCCAGAATTGTAGTTGGTACTAAAACAGCCACCTGTTTGCTGTCTGCTACTGCTTTGAATGCTGCACGGATAGCCACCTCTGTTTTTCCAAAACCCACATCACCGCAAACCAGTCTATCCATAGGGTATGGTTTTTCCATATCTTCTTTTACATCGCTGGTAGCTTTAGCCTGGTCGGGTGTATCTTCATAAAAGAAGGAAGACTCCAGTTCGGCCTGCATAAAACCATCTCTTGAAAAAGCAAATCCGGGAGCCATCCGTCGTTTGGCATACAGGCCTATCAACTCTTTGGCGATGTCTTTTACCTGTCTCTTTACCCGCGATTTTTTATTTTCCCATTCAGCCGAACCTAACTTACTCATGACAGGAGGAGTTCCCTCCTTACCGGAGTATTTGGCTATCTTATGTAAGGAGTGAATATTAACCAGCAGAATGTCATTGTCGCGGTATATTAACCGTACAGCTTCCTGTTCTTTATCTCCTACCACTATTTTTTCCAGACCGGCAAAGCGCCCTATGCCGTAATCAATATGAGTTACAAAGTCTCCGGTCTGAAGCGCTTTCAATTCTTTCATTGTCAACGCCTTTGACTTGCTGAATTTATCACGGACCTTGAAACGATGGTAACGGTCGAAGATCTGATGGTCGGTATAAAATGCTACTTTGGTTTGCTCATCAATAAAGCCGCCCCGTAACGAAATCTGCATTGACTGAAATTTGGTTAAGGGGTCTATCTCTTCAAAAATAGCATGAAGCCGGCTTAATTGTTTTACCGATTCAGCTGAAATAACAGTGGTAAATTGTCTGGACTGATTTTCTTTAATATTCTCAATCAGGCGTTTGAAGTCTTTGTTGAATGACGGTTGATTCTTGCTTTGAATACTAATTTTTTCAGACTCCTTATAATAATTTTTAGTACCGAATTCTATGATTTTGAATTTTTTGATTTCATTCTGAACCCCCCTGCGGGTTTCGAACAATGCCTCAGGATTTTCGATGATACGTATACCCCCGCTTTTGGCCACTATCTGTTGAAAATGCTGCTCTACCAGCTTGAAAGAGTCATCAATAACCTCAAAACAAAAAGATGCGTCTTTTATCCATATATTACTCGTATTACGAATAAAATTAAAAAAAGTTTCCCTGGTTTCTTTAATTAATTTGTTCTGAACATCGGGTATAATATTGATTTGGTTCACAATCTGCATTGATAATTGTGACTCGGGGTTGAATAGCCGTATACTATCAATTTCATCTCCGAAAAGCTCAATTCTATAGGGATATTCGGAGGCATAAGAGAAGATATCGACTATACCCCCACGGACAGAGAACTGTCCGGGTTCATAAACAAAGTCGGCCTTTTCAAAATCATAAGAGATGAGCAATTCTGAAATAAAATTGATGTCGAAATTCTCCCCGACTTTTATCTGAAGAGTATTGGCAATCAACGATTTCTTATTGATTACTTTTTCTGATAGTGCTTCAGGATAAGTAACAATCATCAGATTTGCCTTATCATTGTTCAGCTGATTTAAAATTTCAGCCCTTTGAAGCACATTTGCATTGTCAATTTCCTCATATTGATAGGGTTTTTTGTAAGACATCGGGAAAAGGAACACATTTTCTTCACCTAACAGATTCTGCAGATCATTATAAAAATAAGCTGCCTCATCTTTATCATTCAATATAAAAAGATTGTGCTGCGGATTAAGCTGATAATTTACGCTGGCAAAAATCGCGTCTAAACTCCCGGCAAATCCTTTGATATGTATGCTGGTATTTGTCTTTATTGCCTCTATGGCAGTACGAACAAATACGTCTTCACTATAAATCTTTAATAAGTCTTTTACTTCCACAAGTCAGAATTTTATAAATAAGAAAGGGACGCAAAATGGTTTTCTGCGTCCTGATTTTTTGTACAAAATTAAAAAATAAAACCAAACCTGACTTTTAAAGGTGTTAATACTTCGTTAAATCATAGTTTAGTACAATTATAAAAATTGCTTATATCGTATTTTGTTAAATATCTGATTTTAAAGCGTATATATTGTTTATTGTGATTCAATAATACTAATCATCTTTTTAAGCGCATTATGTCTGGCCTCATCTGACTCAGGATAAGTCATATTGAGTTTTTTAAGTTCATTTACTATTACTTTGGCTACTATCAATCTCATGTTTTTCTTATCGTCTGCCGGAATTACATACCAGGGGCATTTAGTGGTCGAAGTAGCGTTAATCAAATCTTCATAGGCCTGTTGGTACTCGTTCCAGAAACCTCGTTCCTTTACATCCTGCTCGTCGAATTTCCAGTTTTTAGTAGGGTCTTTAATACGCTCTATTAATCTTTCGGCTTGCTCTTCTTTTGATACATTCAGAAAAAACTTCACAACTCTGATTCCGTTACGATGCAGATATGTCTCAAGATTCGTAATATCTTCATATCTGTTTTTCCACAGTTTCCCTAGGTCGTCTGTCAGTTCAAGAGGTAGTCTTTGATTCTGAGTTATAATTTCCGGGTGAACTTTTACTACAAGTACCTCTTCATAATATGATCGGTTGAAAACTGTGATGCTTCCTCTCGTAGGCAATTGCACTAGTGTACGCCACATAAAATCATGCTCTAATTCCAATTCAGTTGGCCGCTTAAAAGAATACACATTTAAACCCTGCGGATTCACTCCGGAGAATACTGCTTTTAATGTGCCATCTTTTCCGGCCGCATCCATTGCCTGAAATATTACAAGTAAACCATACCGATTGTGAGCATACATCATGCTCTGCAATTCGTCCATCTGATTATTCAGATCAGCTAAAGAATTTGCGTACTCTTCTTTATCATCATAAAAATCTTTAATTTTGGTTTTAGTATCATTAATCGAAAACTTTCCGCTTCCATCAAATACGAAGTCATTGGTGTCTATTTTTTTCATAAGATATCATCTTTGTTAAGGCAAGGTATTTAAAAATTTGCTTTGAATAATCAGGAATAAACATTTTGCTTTTTATATAGAACAATCTTTCCTGTCCATAGTTTTTATTAACAGATTAAATATTCAGGCGGTACTCAGCCTTTACCTTATCCATTACTACATGCGTATAAAACTGCTTCACATCCGGATTGTCCATCAGATACTTTTTTGAGAAGTCTTCATAATGTCTCATATCCTGTGTGTTCACAATGATAACAAAATCATAAGCCCCGGTTACGTAGTAACAGTGCATTACCTCCTGACAACCAGAAATAAGCGACTTAAAAGTATCTATAACCTTTGAACTTCCAACATGGAGCGTTACATCAACAATACAGGTAATACTTATACCAAGTGCATCCGGAGAAATGATAGAAATATCGGCAGCTATTACTTTATCTTCTCTCAATCGTTTTAATCGCCTTTGAACCGCACTCGTACTTAGGTTTATTATCTGACCCAATTCTTCGGCGGTTATTCTATTATTTTTCTGAAGCTGATTCAATATCTTTTTGTCTTGTTCATCCAGTTCTTGCATAATTTACCCATTTAATGTTTAAAAGTAATTAATTTGTGCGTTTATGAAACATAATTTAGTCAAAAAATACACTTAATGAGCTATAATTTTGCAGAGGTATTATTATGAAAAAACTATTAAAAAAAAACAAATAATGAAAAAGATTATTTCAATTCTTGTGCTTTGTGCAATTACTATTAATACTCAGAAAGCAAATGCTCAGATTACAAACCCTATCGTCAGTACCATTACAAAACCATTAGATGGTTTTATCGAACAGACAATGAAAGAATCAGGAATGGTTGGGCTCGGTGCGGCTATAATTGTGAATAAAGAAGTGGTATGGCTGAAAGGCTATGGATATGCCGACAAAGAAAACGGAAAGCTATTTACCCCAAATACCATTATGAATATAGGGTCAATCAGCAAAACTTTTACAGGAGTAGCATTAATGAAAGCTGTTGAAGAAAAAAAGCTTTCACTCGATGACGACATCAATAAGTATTTACCGTTTAAAGTAGTTAACCCCTATTTGCCGGAGGCAAAAATTACCTTAAAACACTTAGCCGTTCATACGTCCGGAATAGCGGACGCCTACCCCACCTATGACAGCGTCTATCACTATGGTGGAGATTCCCCGGTACAACTCGGAGACTTTTTGAAGAGTTATTTTGATTCTACGGGCAAATTTTATTCAAAGGAAAACTTCCACAATCATAAGCCTGGCACATATAGAGAGTATTCAAATATTGGTGCTGCTCTTGCCGCGTATATTGTTGAGATAGCGACAGGAAAAAATCTGAATATATATACCAAACAACATATTTTTAAACCATTAAAAATGGATGGTACGGGTTGGTTTTTTTCTGAGATTAAATTAGCTAATCATTCAAAGTTGTATGAAAAACAAAAAGAGACCATTAAAAACATAGAATTATACGGTGAAATTACCTATCCGGACGGTGGGGTGCGAACTTCAGTTTCAGATTTATCGAAGTTTTTTATTGCTTTGCTTAATGAAGGACAATATAAAGGGACAAGAATTTTAAAGAAGGGTTCTGTAGAGGAAATGTTAAGGTTTAATTATACAACAGATAATAAGCCAGTAAATGTAGAATTGAATGAAAAGAATGCGGGAATTTTCTGGTCTACTAAATTAAATACTACCAGAATTGGTCATGGAGGCTCAGACCCTGGCGTGAAAACTGAAATGCTTTCAGACCTTTCGAAAGATGTAGCTGTAATAATATTTACTAATACTGGTCTACCGGATAAGGAGATGGGAAAATACTTTTATGGTATTTATAATGAGCTGCATAAGACCGGAATAAAAATAAAAGAGGCAATGGCAAAGCCCTGATATTATCGGGAACTGGATTTTGTTACAAGATTAAACGAAGTTTACCATCAAATGAGTTTTTAATATTTGATTTGAAAATGGTTGATAAGTATTAAGTTTGTGTTGCGAACAATCTCATTTTTTAGCCGTATTTTGTTTAAGTCATATCGGCTGAGCAAACTCAAATCGTTTATAATTCGTTTATTCCATAAAACGTTCAATCAGGAAATATTGTTAAACAAATGAAGATACAATCAATCATTTTATTTGTAGCAGCTATTGGAATAATAGCTCTATCAGGATACAAATTCAACAAAAAGGAAACAATAATGAATCACGAGACAGAACAAGATAAAGCTGTTGCAACATTTGGAGCCGGATGCTTCTGGTGTGTAGAAGCCGTATTTCAAAGATTAGAAGGGGTTACTAAAGTAGAGTCTGGCTATATGGGTGGCGCAACAAAGAACCCAACCTATAAAGAAGTATGCACAGGCTTGACAGGACATGTAGAGGTAACAGAAATCACTTACAATCCTCAAAAAATATCTTTTGAAGAATTACTGGAGGTTTTCTGGAAAACGCATGATCCGACCACGTTGAACCGCCAGGGGAATGATGTAGGTACACAATATCGCTCAGTGGTTTTCTATCACGACGATAAACAAAAAGCTCTGGCAGAAAAATACAAGGCAGAGTTAAATACTGCAGGTATTTTTAACGCCCCTATCGTAACAGCCATTGAACCTGCACAGACTTTCTACAAAGCTGAAAATTACCATCAGGATTACTATAATCTGAATGGCACGCAGCCTTATTGTCAATTGGTAGTAAGACCTAAAGTAGAAAAATTCGAGAAGGTATTTAAGGATAAATTGGCAAAGAAGAATCAATAAGCCGCTTCTTTAACAATGAAAGCCCTTTCCGTCAATGAGATGAAAAGGGCTTTTTATTTTTATAGAAGTCCCTTTATTGGCAGTTAGGTAATTGTTCAGTAGTGAAATCAATGCCTTGGTATGGTGACTGAGCGGAGTCGAAGGCACGGGCGTACAATAGAACTATACGCTATAAAAAAGGACCATTAAGTTTATCCTTAAGCAAAATACTGTAACCATAAAATCCTGCCGGATTTTGGCGAACCTCCGGTTCGCCCCACAAACAATATCCATATAGAAAAGTATTAAAAGTATAAATAGGTCTTTTTAAAATGCTATGTATTAATTTGATTCAAATCGGTCAGGAATGGAGTGCAAAAGAAGATTAATTGTGAAAACAATAGAAAAAAATGGCATTTCTCTTATAAAGGAACTAATTTTGCACCCGAATTTTAGTGATAAGTACTTAGCTATCAATACAAAGGCTTTGAACTATAGCTAAAAGATAAACAATTTTATACTTTTCATTTCAAAAAATCATGTCTGCATTAGTTGAAACAGCGAACTTACTCGCTGACAGAATCAACGCGTTGGAAGAATCGGCCACGCTTGGTATGTCGAAAAAATCGCGCGAATTAGCGGCACAGGGACACAAAGTTATTAACTTATCTGTTGGAGAGCCAGATTTCAGAACTCCAAAACACATTTGTGATGCCGCCAAGGCAGCTATCGACAACGGTTTCCACCACTACACACCAGTAGCGGGTATTCCAGAACTCCGCAAGGCAATTGCAGACAAGCTCAAGCGGGAGAATAATCTTGATTGGAAACCAGAAAACATAGTTGTTTCTACAGGAGCAAAACATTCGTTAGCGAACGTAATACAATGTTTAGTAAACCCGGGTGATGAGGTAGTAATCCTGGCGCCGTATTGGGTTAGCTATTCTGAAATGGTAAAGTTGGCAGAGGGCAAATCTGTGATTGTAGAAGGCGCATTTGAAAATAATTTCAAAGTAACGCCTGAACAACTGGAAGCAGCCATTACTGACCGCACTAAAGTGGTTATGTATGCCTCTCCTAACAACCCTACCGGCTCAGTATACAGCGAAGCAGAGTTGAGAGCTTTAGCCAAAGTAATAGAGTACCATGAGAATGTTTTTGTATTGGCTGATGAAATTTACGAATACATTAATTTTACCAGCGAAGGGCATTTCAGTATCGGGTCTATTCCGGCTATAAAAGACAGAGTAATTACCGTAAATGGTTTTGCCAAAGGTTTTGCCATGACAGGCTGGCGTTTAGGGTTTATAGCAGCAGCGAAATGGATAGCTGATGGAGTAGAAAAATTGCAGGGTCAGGTAACCTCAGGCACAAGCTCTATTTCACAACGGGGTGCCGTAGTAGCCTGGGAAGACATGACCGCTCCTGAAATGATGAAATTGGCGTATCTGCGTCGCAGAGACCTAGTAATTAAATTATTAAGAGATATTCCGGGTTTGAAAGTAAATGTACCCGATGGCGCATTTTATGCTTTTCCTGATGTAAGTTATTATTTCGGAAAATCAGATGGTAATGTAACCATTAATGATGCAGACCAACTATGTATGTGGTTATTAGAAACAGCACATGTGGCCATGGTAGGCGGTGGGTCATTTGGTGCACCTAAATGCATAAGAATTTCAACAGCGGCTTCTGATGAGGCTTTGACAGAAGCGATGAGCAGAGTAAAGGCAGCGCTAGCGACATTGAAATAGGCTGAGATACTAATTTTATATAAAAAGCACCTGAATCTCAGGTGCTTTTTTCTTTTCTTTCATTATAAAAGTATTATACTTTTGTAATGTATATATAAAAACTAATAGAAACCGTTCTTATTTTCTGAATTCAAAAACAACACCAAATGTCCAACGGAAGTCGTTGTTCTTTCTATCACTTAATACGACACTTTCATAAGAGTTTTCAATGGTACTTCGGATACCTGTGCGCTTGGTAATCTGATAGCGGAAAATCAGATTACCATTCCAACGGAAGTTTTTCTCAGTTATACTTGGCTGAATAAAGATTGTATGAGAAATAGACATTTTGCCATCGGCCATCGTATACTCGCCAAAAAATCTGGTGGAATTACGCCAGAGATTTTTATCAGGAATATCTTTATTTATTACGAAATCAGTCTTTTCATATAATAGAACATTGGTAACAGAGAGGTAGGCATTTTTCTTTTGTATCAGTTTCAGCCCCACCCCTGCTGCACCGATAAAACGATCATTTATTTTTCGAAGGTTACTTTTTTCAAAAGAACCAAAAGCCAGATAGTAAAGTGTTTTCTCATAAAGAATGGTCGTTCTGAAATCAGCAAAAACTTCCCGTTCATTTAGTTGCTTATTCTGTTGCCCATAAACAAAAGACGGACTGCTGGAAAATTTTAAAATCTGACTGAGATTCCAGTCGATACCAGAGGCGAATTGCATCAAGGCTCGATTCACATTTCCGGAGGTATAGGTGCCGTCGGCAGATAAGCGAAATTTGAATTTGGCAGGGGTGTCATCCTGAGGCTCTTCTTCTTTTGCCTCTTCTTCTTCACCCTCCTGTTCTTCTTCTGTACTGGTACTATCAGCAGGCATTTGAACCGGAAGTGGGTTCTGAGGTTTAAGGGTGTCGGGGTCGGTATTCTGGGCTTTTAGGGTGACGCTGAATAAAGAAAAAATTAAGATTAGTAGTTTTAGTTTCATTGGTGTTTGGTTATTTATAATTTTAACAAAAATTGTAATATCTTTTCGATTTTGCTAAACATGCACCAAATTAAAGAGTTTAGCGTTTATAGAATCCATAGGAACAGATGATAAGGGATTATCATAAAAAATGAAAATAAGAATATAATGGAAGTGGCTAAGTATCTGTCAGTAATTTTTGCAAGCATGATAAAGTTTTTCGGAGGGCCTCTTACAGGACTGGCTCTGAAAATCACGTGGATTGAAACCGCGGTATGTTCAGTAATAGGTATGATGATTACGGTGGCATTGGTTACCTTTTTCGGAGATTATATTCAAAGGTTTTTTACAAGAATTTTCCAAAAAGGAGAGCCGAAGAAAAAGAAAAAATTTACACGCTCAAACAGGCTGGCTATAAGGATTAGGAGAAAGTTTGGACTGACCGGCATTTCTTTCCTGACCCCTATACTTTTTAGCCCTATCGGAGGGGCCATTCTGGCGCTGGCATTCAGATACCATAAGAGAGACATTATGTTAAGTATGCTGGTAAGCGCTTGCGGATGGGGAGTGATTCAGAGTTTGTTTTTATACTATGCCAAAGCGCTTATATTCTGAGCAGTCTTTATAAGCGAAGAGAGCAAGTGTTCTGAATACTTGCTCTCTTCGGGTTATATCTGCTATTTTTCTAAATCTTAATTACTCTCACACGCTTCAGCACCGTTCCTGCTTTATTGATTTCAAGAATATAGCTTCCGGCAACTATATCCATCATTCCGAGATCTATATAGGCCACATTATTCGCCAGTTTTATATAGTCTTTCTTTACCGATATTCGTTTTCCTGCACTTGTATAAAGAGAAAAGTCAAGGCTGTTGAACGTTTCTTCGGGTGGTAATTTAACATTACATATGTTTTCAAAAGGATTCGGATATACTACCCAGTCTGTCAGCACATTTTCAGTGGAATCTGTAGAATATTTTACGGTAAACTGAATAGTTTTAAAGGTAATAAGCGTGTCTTTTTTATAGGCACTTGCCTTAAGTGTATAAGTACCGACAGGAAACTGCAATCCTCTTCCCTCACCAAAGAGATTATAAGGTAGCCTCTCTGAGATATTTTTGAATTTATAAGGGCCATTTAAATCGAAATGGAAATTAACAGAATCGAGATTACATCTTGCAAGGATATTGAGCTTCTCCGGCAAGTCTTCTAAATAAAGTGTTCTATTATTCT
>CALRLN020000003.1:0-52323 GCA_943368675.1 Chitinophaga pinensis
TTATTCAATTAAGCCCTGCTTATAGTTACGGGCCAATTAAAGGGCGCACCAGCGACGGAGAGTTGAAACTGCCGGTTGTACACCATCAGGCCAATATGCTGGAGGCTATTGCCCGGGAGTTTCTGGAAACTAAAATGTTTCCAAGTCATATTTCAGGTGAAGAAGGTCTGAAAGACATGAAATATCTTACTGCCATTTATGAAGCCGCACAGACAGGTAAGAAGATAAGTCTGGTGTAATAATCTGGTTCAGAAAATAATTGCGATTAATAAACAGAAATGCCCGTTGAGTTACGGGCATTTCTGTTTATTAAATTTATTACTGCGATTTTGTCAATTTTTCGGATTTATATCTGAAAACTCATCCGCATTATGTAAATTCCCCATAGATTCTGAAAACACGCCAAAAGATAACAACCCTTTACTAACCTAGCAGATTCTATACATGAAGTCATTGTTACGCTATCTGGTTATATGTATTATCATTCATTCCGGGAATACCCATGCGCAAAAAATTGATTATTTCAGAGATGAGAGTAAGGCGTTACCCATCAGTGTAGTTGCCCGGAAGGCTTTTCAAACACTGCCAGATAACCACATCAATTTTGGTCAGGATAGCGCCAATCATTGGCTTAGGGTGCAAATAAAAAATAATAACAATCACTTCGAAAAATATTATTTTGAAATTGACTTCGTTTGGCTCGATTCTGTTCATTTCTATAAGGAGGACTACACACTTATAAAAGCAATGACCTGGCAAACTCCTTTTGCCGAAAGACTTTATCCAAACCGTAATTTTATTCTACCCGTTTTGCTGAAGCCCCACAGAGATACGCTGGTTTATGCAAAATTTTATAAAAAACGAATGCTGATTAAGGGAGAGGTCAATGTGAAGAATGAAGAAGCTTTTTTTTCCAACCATATTTTTGATACAAGTTATTATAGCTTCTTTACAGGAATTGTGGCGATAGTGTTTTTGTTTTCAATAGTTATCTTTTTTACTAATAAAGACTGGGTCTACCTCTACTATGCCCTCTATGTGCTGTTCATACTTGGTTTTACATTAACCGGGGTAGGTTTTTTTCTACCGCTCTATCAGAAAGGAATCGGTTTTATTTCAGCATCCGAACTCAGAAACTGGATGCTCATCATCTCATTGGTATTTCTTATGCTTTTTATACGGAATTACATTATGGGAGGACATATATTCAACAAACATAATCTTTTTATCTGGCGGCTAACTCTTGGGTTGTTGTTTGCACTGACTTTGCAAAGAGCAAGCCTGGTTTATTTTCAGGAAACTACGGGTTCACAACCCTATATTATATTGGTGAGCATGATATGTTGTTTCATACTTATAATAGTGCTGACCTTTTACTTTGTAGTATACAGTTATTTTAACAAAATCAATACATCGCTCGCTAAAAACTACATCATTGGCATCACTCCTTTCTTTATTTTTGGCATTTTATCTTACTCCCGCACATTTGAGTTCATTGAGCATAGCTGGCTGCTCAACCAGAAAGTACAGGTAGCCTGTGTTGTTTTTGATATTGTTGTGCTGATGTTTGGTTTAGGTATACGTTACAGGCATTTACGTGAAGAAAAAGAAAAACAGGCTCGTTTGGCCCTTGAAAACAAATTGACTTTACAATATGAAAAAGAGCGTATCAGCCGTGACCTCCATGATAGCGTGGGCTCTCAGTTGACTATCGTTGCTACCAGCCTTGATGCAGCCACCTATCTGGCTCACAAACAAAAACTGGAACCTCAGAAGCTGGAAAAAATTAATGAAAATGTGCGTGAGGCGGTGCAGAATCTGCGGGATACAATCTGGGCGACCCATCAGCCACAAATCAGTTTAGATAGTTTTGATAAACGCCTGCGAAATTACTTATTAAAAGCTATTGAAGACAAACTGGTGCTTTCAATCCACTTTTCTCTGAGCAATCCTGATTTGGGTATCAGTTCTATGCAGGCTATTAATCTTTTCAGGGTCATTCAGGAAGCAATTCAGAATATATTGAAACATGCCAGGGCCACACAAATTAATATCAGATTTGAACAGACTGAGGAAAAAATCAATATAGTTATTCGTGACAACGGTATAGGCATGACAGAAACCGGAACAAAAAACACAGAATCTTATGGAATACATAATATGCGGAACCGGATAAATGAAATTAATGGAGAGTTAATAATTGAGTCTGTACCAGGCATCGGAACTACCGTTAAAATATGGCTGCCCATTTATACGGCAATTGCCGTATTGAACAACTGATAAATAAGACATTAATTTGTGAAAATATTATTCGCATGAGTATCATCAGCATCGGACTTGTAGAGGACAACCCAGCCTTATTGAGTAATATCAGTCAGAATCTCTCAGTTTTTGAAGAGTTGCGTATTGAATTTACTGCAATAAATGGGGCAGATGCACTGGAAAAACTCACAAAGCACAACCCTGACATTATTCTGATGGATATTGAAATGCCTGTAATGGATGGCATTGAAGCTACCCGTCAGATAAAAAACAAGAATCCGTCACAGAAAATTATGATGCTGACAGTTCTTGACCGTGAAGATAAAATCTTTGAGGCCATAAAAGCCGGGGCTTCAGGTTATTTATTAAAAGATGAAAAACCCGGGAATATTCTGAAAAGCATAGAAGAACTGATGGACGGAGGTGCACCCATGTCGCCTGTTATAGCTGCAAAAACACTTGAAATACTGCGTAAAAAAACAAGTACAGAAGAAAAATCTGAAACTTATTTATCACCTCAGTCATTTGATTTAACCAAACGGGAAATAGAAATTCTGGAAAAAATTGCCAAAGGCTTAAGCTATACCCAGATTGCCGACCAGTTATTTATCTCTGCCAAGACTACCCGTAAACATACAGAAAATATCTACCAGAAACTTCATGTACACTCTAAACTTGAGGCCGTACAACTGGCTCAGAAAAATAAATGGGTTTAAGAACCTGAGTAAAACTTATAATTCAGACACGGAATAAGATTTTAACAGAAATCGTGTGGTATCCTTATCTAATGATTTTTTTGTATTAACAGATGAGTAAATCTATTCAATGCTCTCTATTCTTTCCCTGTTACATTTTCTGTTTCTATTAGCTATATTTACAGTTCTTATAGCCTATTGAAACATGAAGCCCTTTTTATTCCTGTTTTGTTCACTACTCAATCTCGTATCTTTTGCACAGCAAACCGCCTGGCAATCTATCAGCATTGCAGAGGGATTATCTCAGGGAATGGTTTATGATTTGATGCAGGATAAAGAGGGCTTTATCTGGGTAGCTACTAAAGATGGGCTCAATCGCTATGATGGCTATAATTTTAAAGTTTATACGCACGACCCCTACAACCCTTTCAGTATTTCAGGCAATACATGTACTACCCTTTTACAAGATACTAAGGGCAGGATATGGATTGGTACGGAAAAAGACGGTTTAAATCTTTTCGATACCCGAACGCAAAGATTTTATCATGCGCAGATTGCTGATAAAAACCAGAAAAATGCCGGGAACTACTCAATCATCAACATTAAAGAAGACTCTTTCAGTAACATCTGGGTTATTACTGATGACCCTGATAAAATTTACACAATTACTTCTACTGAGAGTTTACCCGAAAAATCAGATTTTTCAGCCTGGATACAAGAAGCTATTTTTGATAGAAACCTGACAAAGTTTTTATCCGACGGGCATTATATGCGCTCGCAATATTCTTATTCATTATACCGGAACCACCCTAACCATCCGACTGCCAATACAATTCTGACTACAGTTGGCAGAGTAGGCCCTCCTATCATACAAGACAATAAAGGTCGTTTCTGGGTATTCAGGGATGATTTGATTGAATGTTGGGATAAGATAGGGGTTAAAAAAATAAGCAATTTTTTTGATAAAGCTACCATCACCAATCTATTATCAGATGGAAGCATTGCTATTGCCAATAAAGAGCATTTATGGATTTTTGAGCCTGACAGTTTATTAAAACTGAATGCCTTGGATGCAAAAAGTGCTTTTGCCCCTATTCCTAATGGCAGAAATGTTACAAGAATCATTCAAGACAACTCAGGTAATCTTTGGTTGGGCACCGGTGGTTTCGGTCTGTTAAAATTTAACCCTCTTACCCGGCAATTCAGGTCATATTTGCCTGACCATTCTCCAGCCATGCTTTGGCAGGACCATCAGGGGCGCAACTATGTACATGGAAACTTCAATCCGACCTATCAGTATTTTCAATTGAATACTAATGAAAACTCTATTATACCCTTGCCTATAAAAATTGCTGATAAGACCTTTGTACATCAGTATCTGATGCAGGATAAAAAAGGGAATTTCTGGATTATGTATGGCATTATCGGCCGCTTTGAGAAGTTTTTAGCAAAATATTCAAAAGACTGGCAACTCGTTAAAGAATATCCCATTCCGCAGTCTGAATTAATAAGAGGCCTTTATAAATTAAAGATTCATGAAGATGAAAAAGGAAATATCTGGCTAGGGATGACTGACGGAAATTTATGGAAATTTGCTCCTATGGATGAAACATTTACAGCGTTATCCTTCAAAAACCTGCTCCCTCAAAACGGCTCTACCGTTGAAACTTTTGCCATGTATCAGGATATTAATCACGTACTCTGGATTGGCACGCAGAAAGGTTTAATTAAAATCACAAATTTACAGGGCCGACCGCAATTCAGTATTTATAAGAATAATACAAATGACAGGAAAAGCCTGAGCAATGATTTTGTTTCAGGAATGATAGATGACCCCTTCCAACCACAAAAATACCTATGGTTAAGCACTAAAGGCGGTGGTCTGGAACGATTGGATAAGCAGAATAATACTTTTGACCATTTTTCAGAAAAAGAGGGATTACCCAACAAGGTTGTTTATGGAGTTTTGGTAGGCGATGATAATAATCTCTGGTTAAGTACTAACAGGGGAATATCCCGTCTGAATCCAAAAACACTTATTTTTAGTAATTTCAACAAATCGGATGGTTTGCAGGAAGATGAGTTTAATACTGATTCTTATTTTAAAGCCAAGAGTGGCGAATTATTGTTTGGCGGTATAAATGGACTTACTATTTTTAAAGCGTCCGAAATTAACAGTAAGAAAACCGAGCCTCAGGTAAAACTGATTGGCCTAAAAGTAAATAATAAAACAATTGAACCTACCGATGAGAATAGTATTATAGATAAGTCGATCGAATATCTGCAAAAACTCAATTTAGCCCATGACGAAAACCTGGTGACACTTGAATTTGGTTTAATGGAATACACCAATTCAGCCAAAAATCGTTTTCGTTATCGGTTAAAGGGGATAGATAAGGACTGGATTGATGCCGGAACTACCCGATTTGCCAATTACGCACAATTACCCGCCGGAAATTATACTTTTCAGGTAATGGGTACTGCTAATGGCGAAATATGGAGCAAGCCTGTTGAGTTGCATATCATTGTTAGCCCACCTTTTTATGCTACCTGGTGGGCTTATTTATTATATTTTGTTTTGATTTCATATATTATTTATCGCTTCTATCAGAATCAGTTGAACCGGGTGCGTTTACAAACACAATTGTTCTATAAAGATAAAGAAGCGGAGAGGCTGACTGAATTAGATACTATCAAAACACAGTTTTTTACAAATATTTCGCACGAATTCCGCACACCTCTTACCCTTCTGTTAGGACCAATCGGCACTCTTTTAACAAAATATCCTCAAGAAACGGTTTTACCTTTGATGCAACGAAATGCTTATCGTTTGCTGAATCTCATCAATCAATTATTAGATTTAGGTAAACTTGAAAGCAAGGAAATGCAATTGAACCTGCAAAAAGGTGACTTAGCAAAATTTATAGGTATACTGGCAAGTTCATTCAGTTCTCTGGCAGAAAATAAGCAAATTGGTTTTGAGGTTAACATTCAGCCGAAATCATACATAGCAGATTTTGATGCTGATAAAGTTGAAAAAATCATAACAAATCTGTTATCAAATGCCTTTAAGTTTACCCCGAGAGGTGGGAAAATAAATCTGGTTGCTGAACATTCAGATGCTTCGTCTGATAAGCTGTGGAGGATTACTATTTCTGATTCAGGTATAGGCATAGCCCCTGATAAACTGGATAAAATCTTCGATCGTTTTTATCAGGTAGAAAGTAACACCAGCCGTAATTATGAAGGCACAGGTATTGGTTTGGCTTTAGTGAAAGAATTAGTAAAAATTATGCATGGGGAAATCCGTGTCGAGAGTACTATAGGCAAAGGCAGTACTTTTTTTGTGGAAATTCCATTTGAAAGAGTTGAGGCAGATGATGCCTTAACCGATTTTCATGTTTCCAGACAGCTTTTTAATAAAGTAAATTCAGCTTCAGAAACACAAAGCTATAATCCTGATAAAAATCAGCAAACTCTTTTATTGGTAGAAGATAATGAAGATCTGCGATTGTATATCAGGTCTGTTTTTGAAGAGACTTATCAGGTAATTGAAGCTATTGATGGACAAGATGGGCTTGAAAAGGCGATAGAACTAACCCCTGATTTAATAATCAGTGACCTGATGATGCCTCGAATGGATGGCTTTGAAATGTGCCGGACACTGAAATCGGACGAAAAAACCAGCCATATTCCTATTATTATGCTTACTGCCAAGGCCGAAGTAGAACACCGGATAGAAGGGTTTAACCTCGGCGCTGACGAATATCTGGTAAAACCATTCAACAGAGCAGAAATCATAGCCAGAGTACAAAATCTTCTTGAAAAACAAGCAAGGCTACAGTCATTCTTCAGTCAGTATATCGTAACACTTCAGCCTGATACTAAGAAAGTGCTATCGGTGGAAGATACCTTTATGCTTAAAATCAAGCAGATTACCGAAGCCCATTTATCAGACAGTGGTTTTGGGGTTGAACAGTTCAGCCGTGAAATAGGCATGAGTCAGTCTCAGCTTTTACGCAAGATGAAAGCCATCTCCAATAAAACAGTGATAGAGTTTCTGAAAGATTATCGCCTTGAACGGGCTGCTCAATTGATACGCCAGAATACCGGAACGATTGCCGAAATTGCCTTTGCTGTAGGCTATGAAAATCCATCTTACTTCACCAAATCGTTTCAGGAAAAATTTGGGGTGCTGCCTAGTGATTACTAACAAAAACTTCATAGAAAGCCTCCAACAGAGGCTTTTTTTATGCCCATGCCGGAAATCTTTCAGTAATTGACGAATTTTTGCTACCCTCTGCGCATACCAAAATCTCAATTTTACAAGACCTTTTAATGGTAAAAGATGTAAGAGGAGAAGACCCAATACATTTCTTGACGAAGCTATGTACTTCTCCTTTTTACCCTTTTCCTGACAAAGCCATTTGCTATCTAAAAATCTTTTACCATGAACAACGAAGCCTTAATTCCATTTGGAGGGCGATTAAAAATT
Organism: Chitinophaga pinensis; assembly: GCA_943368675.1. Taxonomy (GTDB): domain Bacteria; phylum Bacteroidota; class Bacteroidia; order Cytophagales; family Spirosomataceae; genus Emticicia. The sequence continues at coordinate 7,453 of CALRLN020000003.1, forward strand.
GACCCCAAAACAGTTTTGTTCCTGAAAGCCGACATCAATTATACACAAGTATATCTGGAAGACGGCAGTACTGTTCTATCTTCGACCACGCTGGGTACTCTTGCCAAGCGTCTCCACGAATTTCCGTTCTTCAGGCCCAATCGCTCGGTACTTATCAACCTCAATTATATGGTTGATTTCCAAAAGGAAATTTCAACTATCAGAATGGGGAATGACGAGTCAATCATCATTTCAAGAAGAAGAGTAAAAAACTTCCTGAAAAAATCAAAGACAATCAGGCACAAGCATTAAGGCTCTTCGTGATAGAAAGATTTGAGAAGATTTAACCTGATGATTCTCTCCCCTTTCTACACTATTTCCCTCTTCATGAAAACACAATAACAACCCGAATCAATGCTATTATGAATATACCATTTACTATTAAGAAAAGGTTTTTGCTACTCTTGGCATTTTGTGCTGTCAATTTCCTTGCAGAAGCGCAGAACGTAGGTCTTTTGAAAGACATTAATACGGTTACGACAAACAATGCCAGTAACCCCGAATTCTTTGCCAGTACAGGCACTCTCATGTGCTTTGCTGCTACCACCGATTTAGGAAAGGAATTGTGGGTGTCAGATGGTACTTCAGGAGGTACGGTGCTTTTAAAAGACATCAACCCCGGAACTTCCTCTTCAAATATTGCTAACCTTTTTGCCTACAATGGTATTATTTACTTCAGCGCCACCGACGGCGTGAATGGCATTGAATTGTGGCGAACAGATGGTACACCACAAGGAACCTATTTGTTTAAAGACATAAATGCAGGCTCTGGTAACTCTAGTCCGGCAGGATTTACTGTCGTTAATGGCATCCTGTTTTTTTCGGCAGCTAATGCTACAAATGGACAGGAATTATGGAAGACAGACGGAACCGTAGGCGGAACAGTGATGGTAAAAGATATAAGAGTTGGTGCAGGTGGTGCAGAAATTGGGGGACTGACAGCCTTTAATAATAAACTTGTTTTTACGGCAAGTGCATCAGATTTTGACTCTGATCCATACATAAGTGATGGTACAGCAGGTGGTACTTTTAAGTTAGCTAATATTAACCAATCCGGAGATACTTACCCAGGTGGCTATTACAATGCCGGGGGGCTTTTGTATTTCTCTGCACATAACTATTCAAATAGTTACGAACCCTGGGTAACCGATGGTACGCAGGCAGGAACAAGAATGCTTAAAAATATCAACCTTCAATCTGCGCCTTTTGTGACGGATGCCGATAGTTACCCGGGGTATTTTACTCTTTTCAATGGGAATGTTTATTTTTCAGCCGATGACGGTCTGTCGGGTCGTGAATTATACCAAACCGACGGAACAAACGCAGGTACAGTATTATTAAAAGATATTAATCTTACAGCCGATGGCTCAGGTACGGAAGGCTCAGACCCGAAAAATTTTATTGTTTACAACAATACCTTGTATTTTACAGCCACAGATGGCACAAATTATGGCTTGTGGAAAACGAATGGAACGGCAGGGGGCACAGTATTAGTAAAAGCATTGATTTATTTAGAAAACCTTTTCATTTTTAACAATACCCTGTACTTTACACAGTATGATGCCGTAAATGGTACAGAATTATGGAAAAGTGATGGAACTACTAATGGAACTGTATTAGTAAAGGATATGAATCCGGGTACAGCAGACTCAAATCCTCAGAATTATTTTGTCTTTAATGGCAACTTCTATTTTGCGGCGGTTGATGCTGTGGGCAAAAATGAATTATGGATGTCAGATGGTACGAATGTAGGAACCACTTTTATAAAAGATATTAATCTGATTTCCGGTAACTCCAATCCCGGACTTTTTACAACGGTAGGCAGTGAGTCTTTTTTTATAGCCAATGATGGCACAAACGGAGCAGAACTTTGGAAAACAAATGGGACTAATGCCGGAACAACTCTGGTAAAAGATATTCGTAGCGGCTCTTCCGGTACAACTGTATCAGGAACAGTTGCCCTCAATAATACCTGGGTTGCAGCTTTAAGTAATGGTAGTTCAGGGCTTTGGAAGAGCGATGGAACCGGAGGTGGTACCTCACTACTAAAGTCTCTTAATTTTTACTCAGGAAAACTTACTTTATTTAATAACCAGGCGTATTTTAATGCGAGTAGCGGAGCCAATGCCTATGAATTATGGAAAACGGATGGGACTGTAGACGGAACTTCATTAGTGATTGATATTTCCCCTTCTGACCGCAGCTCGGCACCTCAGAATTTGACCGTTTCTAATAATGCGCTGTTTTTTACAGCCAGTGGCGGAACAAACGGTTATGAACAGCTTTATAAAACCGATGGAACAGCCGGTGGAACTGTGATGGTGAAAGATTTTGGCTATGGCGATCCAACAGATTTCGTAGACCTGAATGGGATATTGTTATTTCAATTATACAGCTCTCAACTCTGGAAAAGCGATGGAACAGAAATAGGAACCGAACTGGTAAAAGAAATATACCCTAGCGGATTTGCTTATCCTTCTCACCTTACTAAATCAGGTAATTATGTTTTTCTTTCAGCGAACGATGGTGTGAATGGAACTGAATTATGGAGAACTGACGGGACTAATGCGGGAACTGTGCTGGTAAAAAATATCAATACTACTTCTGCCACAGCGAGTTCGTCGCCAGATAATCTATTGAATATCAACGGCACGCTTTACTTTGTGGCAACTGATGGAGTAAACGGAAGAGAGCTCTGGAAATCGGACGGCACTGCCAATGGTACTGTCATGGTGAAAAACTGCAATGGCACAAGCACCGATTCAAATGTTGAGAATCTGATTAATTTTAATGGAACACTCTATTTTACTGCTACAAATACAGCAGGGGCCAAAAGATTATGGAAGACCGACGGCACTCTCATAGGTACAACAGAAGTAAATGGTCCAAGCGAAGTAGTAGAAATGTTACCCTCAAATCTTTCAGTTTTTGGTAGTAAATTGATTTTCTCAGGCTTAGATGCAGAAGCAGGAGTGGAGCCATTTATTTTTGATCCAAGCGGTATACCTAATGCTTCTATAACCGACCAGCCTGATAACCTGACTATCTGTTCAACTGGCCCGGCTTCCTTTACGGTAGCAGCCAATAATGCTTCTACCTACCAATGGCAGGTAAAAATAGGCATTGGTGCTTTTACGGATTTAACCGAGACAGGGGTTTATTCAGGCGTAAATACCCCTACACTTAATATAAGTAATGTAAGTGGCCTCAATGGTTATCAATATCGTTGTGTTGTTTCAAATGGATTTATTAATACCAATTCAAATGCAGCTACACTTGTGGCTATTACTCCATCTGCACCGACCAGTGTCGCTGCCAATAATGCCAATCTCTGTTCGGGCAACCCGGTTTCGCTATCAGCTACCTGTAGCATTGGTACGGTGCATTGGTATAATCAGGCATCAGGCGGTACGCTTATCGGTACAGGCTCGCCATTGAGCCAAAGCCCGATAGTAAATACAACCTACTACGCGGCCTGTAAGAATGGTTCCTGTGAAGGCAGCAGAGCGGCTACAAATATGGTAAATGTAGCCACTTCGCCAACTTCTGCTACAGGTGTTACGGTAAGTAGTACCTCAATTTGTAATGGTAGTAGTGTAACTTTAACAGCCACTTGTGCAACAGGAACAGTAAAATGGTACTCACAGGCCACAGGTGGGATATCTGTTGCGTCAAGCTCACCCCGTGTGCTGTCTCCCACTTCAGATATTACCTATTACGTTGCCTGTAATGACGGTACCTGCGAAAGTACCAGAACTTTTGTAGGAAATATTACTGTCAATGTCCAGCCAACCGCGCCTTCGTCGGTTTCATTCAGCCAGACAAGTATTTGTGAGGGCACAAGTATTACAATGACTACCAGCTGCGCCACCGGAACAATCACCTGGTATAATCAGGCATCAGGTGGAAGTATCATTGGCACAGGTTCACCTTTTACTCACAGTCCTTCTGTTACTACGAGATATTATGCTACCTGCAAAACCAATTACTGCGAAAGTAGCGTATATTCCTCAAGCCAGATAAATGTTAGCCCGGTACCCCTTGCAACCGGAGTATCCGTAAATACTACTACAGTTTGCTCCGGTCAGCAGGTAACACTCACAGGAACTTGTAGTAACGGTACATTAAGATGGTATACACAGGAAAGCGGCGGGTCCTATATACTTACAGGTTCACCTGTAAATCATAGCCCAACGGTCAATACCACCTATTATGCTTCCTGCAGAGTCGGAGCTTGTGAAAGAGAAAGGATAGCTACAGATGCTGTTACAGTAACCACATCACCCGGAAATCCATCAAGTGTGTCAGTCAATAATACAACCATTTGTTTGGGTGAAAGTGTTAGTCTGACAGCTACCTGCCTTTCAGGAACGGTTACCTGGTATAATCAGGCCACAGGTGGAAGTGCTGTTGGTACAGGCTCACCTTTAAGTCAGAGCCCTGCGGCTTCCGGCAGATATTATGCAAGTTGTAAAAATGGTGTTTGCGAAAGTAACAGAGGGCAGACCAGTCAGATAACCGTTACTTCAGTTCCGGCACCGACTGGTGTTTCAGTCAATCCTGCTTCTATTTGTTCCGGAGAGTCAGTTACCCTTACAGGCACTTGCAGTAGCGGAACAATCAGGTGGTACACCCAGGCTACCGGAGGCACTTTTGTTGTATCAGGCTCACCTGCCTCACAAAGCCCGACAATTAATACTACTTACTATGCAAGTTGCATTATTGGCTCCTGTGAGAGTAGCCGTGTAGCTACCAGTCCTGTTACACTGGCTTCTCCTCCCGCTAATCCAATGGGTGTTTCAGTCAATAATACAAATATCTGCTCCGGAGAAAGCGTTAGTTTGGTAGCAAGTTGTGTCAATGGAACAATCACCTGGTATAACCAGGAAACAGGCGGTAGTGCGATTGGCACAGGGTCACCCTTAAGCCAGAATGTTGCTGCCAGCACTACCTTTTATGCTTCGTGCAAAACCACTTGTAATGAAAGCAGCCGGATAGCTACCAATCAGGTATTGGTAAGCAGAACTAACGGTGGATTAGCAGCACCCCTGGGCAGTTTTTCATCGGTAGTTCAGAATAATATTTTCTTCTATAAAACAACCATTAGTCAGGGCATCACTGTCGACTCTATGGCAGTGATTATAAGTTCCAGTTTTACAGGAGGAGCACGGGTAAAATTCGGCATCTATTCAGATAACAGCGGGGTTCCTAACACGCTTCTGGCAAGTTCTTCAGGCAATTCGAATACTTCTTTGCCTACCCTGCCTATTGGTACAAGTAAATTCCCGCTCGTATCTAATGTCTATCTGAATGCAGGTACATACTGGATAGGCTTTGTTTTGAGCAGCGGGGAGCAGGTATTGTATAATGCCTCGGGCGCAAATGCAGGGTATTATAAGGCTCAGACTTTCAGTAATGCTTTACCAGCAACCATGACGGGGCTCTCCGCCAACGCAAATCAGGAATTTAATGTGTATTTTTCAGGGAATGTAGATTGCGCAATACCAGGCCAGCCTACAAGCGTAAGTGCAATACCTGCCAGTGTATGTGAGGGTGATCCGGTTACTCTTTCGGCTACCTGTACTACAGGAGTTGCTACCTGGTATGCACAGAATATTGGCGGAACAGCCAAAGGAACGGGTTCTCCATGGATAATTACCCCAATAATTGATGGACCTGTGCCGACAAGAATATTTGAGTATTATGTTTCATGCAAAAATGGAGCAAACGAGAGTAATCGGGTATATGCTGGTCAGGTGAGCGTTTACGCAGTAAGTACTCCTTCTGCATCCACAGGTAAGTCTATTTTTTGTAAGGGCGAAAGTATCTCATTGTCAGCGGGTTGCATGTATGGAACCGTTCGTTGGTACAATCAGGCAACTGGTGGAAGCATTATAGGTACTACTAGCGATATAACCATACCCAATGGATCGCAAAGTAGCACTACTTACTATATTACCTGTAATAATGCAATCTGTGAATCAATTCGTGTGCCTTTAGTGGTGCACGTTGGCACAAATACACGGAAGTATGTGAAGCATGACGCCGTGGGGGGCAATGATGGTTCAAGCTGGCAGAATGCTTTTACGAGCCTGCAATCAGCTCTGGATTCCTCTTGTGCGGGAGCAGAAATATGGATAGCAAAGGGGACTTATCATCCATCATACTTACCCATAGATTCAACAGATAACCGGTACAAAGTCTTTCTATCAGATAGAGAGTTGTTCATTTATGGTGGATTCAGCGGTAATGAGACCTTATTGTCACAAAGAAATATTGCAGCTAATCCAACTGTTTTAAGCGGCGACTTTAATAATGATGATGTGATTTCGGGTGAGGGGAGTACACTAACCATAACAAATAATGCTGAAAATGCTTTTCATGTATTAGCGATAGGCGGGCCAAACGCAGGAGGAGTAATTGATGGGCTTACCATAAAAGGAGGTAATGCCTCAGGCCCTGTAAATAGCGTTAATAGCTACAGCGGAGGATTGATTTATTATGCCGGACCAAGTTTGCCCGAAGGTCAATATAGTTTAAGATTGAACAATGTAACATTTATCGGAAATAGTTCTACTGATCTTGGCGGGAGTATGCTTATTAGCGGTGGAGGAACTCAGATAAAAAACTCCAGATTTATAAAGAATCAATCTGGTAAGGGTGGAGGAATAATTATCGCAGGGCCGGTTAATTTATCGGATGTTATCTTTGAAGGAAATCGTGCTTTAAATGAAGGTGGAGGAGTATTTGCTGCATATTCAGCTAATGTTACTATTAACCGGGCATATTTTAAGAATAATTATGCAGCGAATTTAGGAGGGGCGTATTCACACGAAACAGGAATCGGGAAAATTGACAATTCGGTATTTACTGGCAATTCGGCAAGTTTTGGCGGCGGGCTTTTTATTACTTCAACAACTAATTTTGATATTACTAATTCCACCATCGCAAAAAATTCAGCTACGAATGGAGGTGGCTTGGTATATAGTAACTCGTCAACGGTTAATCTGAAGAATACCATTATCTGGGGTAACACAGCCTCTGTTTCAACCAACAATACCGGGTATTTTGTGCATCCAACAGCCAGTTATCCGGTAGGTACGCCAAGATTGAATCAAACCAATTCATTGATTCAGGGATTTGGTAGTGCAAACGGAAACATAGATGCAAACCCTCTGTTCAGAAATGAAAATGATGCCGACGGTGCAGATAATAAACTCTTCACAATTGACGATGGGTTTAATCTGACACAATGTTCTCCGGCTATTAATGCAGGAACAAATACAGGTATTCAATCAACGGATATCCTCAGCAATACCAGACCTTATAATAGTGGTACAGCAGATATCGGGGCATTTGAGTATTCAGATATGCCTCTTCCAACAGCATTAACAGCTTCCGTAACAGATATTTGTACACCTACTACAATTACATTGACGGGTTCTTGTGAAGTTGGTACGGTAACCTGGTATAATCAGGATACAGGAGGTAGCGTGATTGGTACGGGTTCACCAATAAATCAACTTGTTTCTGCTAATGTTAGATTTTATGTTACTTGTAAGGATAATTGTGCAGAGAGTGATCGGGAGCCTGGGCCAGTGGTTTATTATGGAACTTTTTCTTCTCCTGCTGTTTTTGAAAGTAATCCATCGGTATGTATTAATAAAAGCATTACTTTATCAGCGGCATGCCCGGGAGGAACAGTTAGCTGGTATAATGCCAATACAACTACCTTATTATACACAGGGCAGATGTTCTCTACGCCTAATTTATCAACAAACACAACTTATAAAGTAAGGTGTGAAGGTACACCCTGTTCAAGTGACTTTGTAACAGTGAATGTTACGATTGCGGCGAATCCGACTGCCCAGATTTCCGGTTCTGATAACCTGACTTGTACTACAGCCAGTGTTACCAGAACGGCCTCAGGCGGAGCAAGCTACCAATGGTCAGGAGGTTTAGGTACAAATGCTGTAGCAACTATCAATAGTCCGGGTACTTATACGGTAACTGTTACCAATGCCAGTGGCTGTACGGCCACAGCGACAACCTCTGTAACCAATGATGGCAGCCTTCCTACAATAAACATTAGTGGTTCCGATAATCTGACCTGTACAACAACCAGCGTAACAAGAACAGCCAGTGGAGGTGGCACCTATCTATGGTCAAATGGTTTGGGTACTAATGCTACTGCAACAATCACTTCACCGGGTACTTATACAGTTACCGTGACTGGGACGAATGGTTGTACAGCCACTGCAACAACAAGTGTTACAAGAAATATCACTCCACCATTAGCAAGTATAAATGGTTCAGATAATCTGACATGTACAACCACAAGCGTAACAAGAACAGCATCAGGAGGTGGCACTTATCTATGGTCAAATGGTTTGGGCACCAATGCTACTGCAACAATCAGTTCACCGGGTACTTATACAGTTACCGTGACGGGTACGAATGGCTGTACGGCCACTGCGACAACAAGCGTTACGAGAAATAACACCCCACCATCTGCAAGTATTTCAGGCTCTGATAACCTGACTTGCGGAACAACCAGTGTAACCAGAACAGCCTCCGGCGGAGGTACTTATTTATGGTCAAATAGTTTGGGTACTAATGCTACCGCAACAATCAGTTCACCGGGTACTTATACTGTTACCATAACAGGGGTAAATGGTTGCACGGCAACCGCCACTACGGCTGTAACCAATGATGGTAGCCTTCCTACAATAAATATTAGTGGTTCTGACAATCTTACCTGTACAACCACAAGCGTAACAAGAACAGCATCGGGTGGAGGTAATTATTTATGGTCAAATAGTTTAGGCACAAATGCTACTGCAACAATCAGTTCGCCGGGTACTTATACAGTTACCGTGACGGGGACTAACGGTTGTACGGCCACAGCTACTACTACGGTTACGCGAAATAATACACCGCCATCAGCCAGCATATCAGGCTCTGAGAACCTGACTTGCGGAACAGCCAGTGTAACAAGAACAGCCTCCGGCGGAGGTACTTATCTATGGTCAAATGGTTTGGGCACCAATGCTACTGCAACAATCAGTTCACCGGGTACTTATACAGTTACCGTGACGGGTGTGAATGGTTGTACCGCCACTGCCACTACGGCAGTAACCAATGATGGCAGCCTTCCTACAATAAACATTAGTGGTTCCGATAACCTGACCTGTACAACAACAAGTGTAACAAGAACAGCATCGGGTGGAGGTACTTATTTATGGTCAAATAGTTTGGGTACAAACGCTACTGCAACAATCAGTTCACCTGGTACTTATACAGTTACCGTGACGGGGACTAACGGTTGTACTGCCACAGCAACAACAAGTGTTACGAGAAATAATACACCACCAGCTGCAAGTATTTCAGGTTCTGAGAACCTGACTTGTGGTACGACCAGTGTAACCAGAACAGCCTCCGGCGGAGGTTCTTACCTATGGTCAAATGGTTTAGGCACAAATGCTACCGCAACGATTAGTTCACCGGGAACTTATACAGTTACTGTGACGGGTACTAATGGTTGTACGGCTACAGCTACTACTACGGTTACGCGAAATAATACAACGCCATCAGCCAACATATCAGGCTCTGATAATCTGACATGTACAACCACAAGCGTTACAAGAACAGCCAGTGGAGGTGGCACCTATCTATGGTCAAATAGTTTAGGCACAAATGCTACTGCAACGATTAGTTCACCGGGTACCTATACGGTTACCGTGACGGGTGCTAACGGTTGTACAGCTACAGCTACTACTACGATAAGTATTGATAGTTCTGTTCCGGATTCGCCAACCATTGTGGCTCCAAATCCAAAAGTGGTTTGTACCCCGGGTACACTGATATTAACTGCCAGCGGGTGTGCAGGGACAGTTAACTGGTCAAATGGGGGTAGTGGTACCAGCATTACACTTTCAAGTGTGGGCACTTATTCAATTTCCGCAACATGTAAAGTTGGCTCTTGTACAAGTGTTTCCAGTGCTGCCGTAACAGGCTTAGAAATCACTAATCAGCCATCTACGCCAACAATCAATGCACCAAATCCGAAAGTGGTTTGTGCTCCGAGTACCTTAACTTTAACCGCCAGCGGTTGTGCAGGGACAGTTAACTGGTCTAATGGCACCTCTGGTTCAAGTTTAACTCTTTCAAGCGTTGGTACTTATTCAATTTCTGCTACTTGTTCGATTGGGTCTTGTACAAGCGTATCCAGTTCTGCTGTCACCGGTTTAGAAATTGCTAGCCCTCCGGTTGCTAATGCTTCTAATACCGGCCCTTATAACATCGGACAAAGTATTCAATTAAATGCCTCAGGTGGAAGTTCATATAGCTGGTCAGGACCTAACAATTTCACAAGTAATATCTCCAATCCAAATATCGCTAATGCCCTTACCGCCAATGCCGGTATTTATACTGTCACGGTTTCTAATGGTGGATGCTCCGCAACAGCCACGACACAGGTAATCGTCAATGGCCTTGACCCATGTATTCAGGTCGTTGATTTAATTTACGTGAAATCAGGAAATCCGTATCAACCAATGTTCTCATTAAAAGATGGCATGGTTATCCAGCAAAGCTCCGAGCAGGTATCTATTATGGCTGTTCCAATTTGCCAGAGCACTCCAATCGGAAGCGTTGATTTGACTATTGTTGGTCCTGACCTCAACTGGGCTATTCTACAAAATGTTGAACCTTTTACAATATTTGACAATTTAGGTTCTCAATTCAATGGCCGAAACCTTCAACCCGGCACTTATACTTTCACGGTTGTTGGCTATCCGGAAGACAATAGAACAGGTGGAATCGTATATGGCCCCGTTGTTACTACATTTACAATTGTGGGAAATTCGGCAACTATCAGCGCACCTACCTTAAACAATAATAGCATTTGTTCAGGAAGTAATATGAATGTAAGTTTTAGTACTACAGGCAGTTTTGCTATTGGAAATGAATTTCAAATCCAATTATCAGACATAAACGGAAGTTTTGTTAACCCTACTATTATCGGCATAAGCAATTCAGCAGGTAATGTTAATTGTCAGATTCCACAAAATATAGCAGGGGGTACCGGCTACTTAATCCGTATCGTTTCAACTAATCAGGTTATAACCGGAAGCCCGACAAACGTCGCCTTGACCATTATGCCATCTATTAAAAATTTTACAATGGACATTAATTCCGGAACAATTACAGAACAGGCTTCTCAAAAAATTACTGCTACCAATAAAATCATTGCTCCGGCAAATGTCAATTATCGGGCAGGCAAAGCTGTTGAGTTAAATCCGGGATTTTTTGCTAATACAGGTACTGTATTTAAAGCAGAAATCGGAGGATGCAATAATTGATTGATCCCTTACCACTATGTATATTATTACCAACCTTTAATTTTAAAACCGGAGACAATGTTGCCTCCGGTTTTTTATTTACAGAAGATTGCTGACTAATTTTTACTTATACACACCCCTTGCACTATGCACTATTATTAAAAGAAAGCAGGATTTAGATAACGACCAAGTCCTGTGTTGACAACAAGTAAACTTATAGTTTAGGTGCCGCCGGTTTATTAGGTGTATCAAAAGTATTGGCTCCTTTTACTTTCACTTTCCTACGAAACACTTTATCTACACAGGTAATATACATTATATCAAAATTGGGTCCACCGAAACAGAGGTTCGATACCTGTCCTTTTGTTTTAGGCACAGGAATAATAGCGTTTACACGCCCTGTCTGATCAAGTACCTGAATGCCACTTAAAGTGGTAACATATACCCGACCATCTCTATCACATTTTAATCCATCCGACCATGCATTTTCATCTGTATCCCGCACGTGTAGCCAGCCATATTTTTGTTTATGCGCCAATGTTCCATCTGCCTGAACCTGATACACCCAAACCCAATGAGAGGCTGACTCCGTTACATAGAGTTGAGTTTGGTCAGGTGAGAGCGTCAGCCCATTAGCAAATTTTAGTCCCTGATCTACCTCTACCTTTTCACCATTGGGCCTAATCAGATACAATTTGCTTGGATTACTCACCCCATTAGGTGCAGTGATATATACATTGCCGTTTTTAGCTACTACAATATCATTTCCTGTCTGCTCATCTGCAATGACCGTTTCTTTCCCAGTCTGGTCATATGCGATAATCTGCTTGCTTCCTCCTGCCACTACATAGCGTTTCCCATCAGGGCTGAAAGCTGTACCGCTCGACTTCCTGGCATCAATATCTAAAGTGATCAGTTTGCCATCCAAACCTACTTTATAGGTTTTTGAGTTAGGAATATCCTGATAGAATACCTCACCTGCAGCATTGGCGGCTGTTCCCTCTGTAAAAGTATAGCCTTCTCCTACCAATTCCCAGTTTTCATTTTCCAACAGAATATCGTTCAAAAACGGGTTCTTTGTTTTACCGGCAGCTACCGGCTTAGGATAATCTTTCCAAAGCCATCGCATAGCATCCGGGAAAACAGCAGTGCCGTGCTTGCCATTATGCCCTCCCTCTCCCCACACATGATTTACCTCATAGCCTGAAAAAACCAAGGCTCTTTCCATCAGTTCATTCGATTTCCACCAGTCTCCAGCGTATATATTCAAATCATTAGTACCGTCTTGCAGATAAACACGGATAGGCTTTGGCTCATATTTACGGATAAGTGTCGGGTACTCGTTTGCACCTCTTAATCCTACATAAGTACCAATAGCACTAAAGACTCTTGAAAAAGCATCCGGACGCTCCCAGGCAGCCGTAAAAGCGCAAACAGCCCCGCTACTGGACCCACCAATAGCTCTGTCGTTTCCATTCTTAGACAAACGAATAGCACGCCCATTGCTCGTTTTTTGTTTCTCTACATCCGGTAAAAGCTCTTCTAAAATAAATCTTGCATAGGCATCACCGAGGCCGTCGTATTCATAACTCCTGTTAAAACGGTCAAGGGCTGTTTCTCCATTAGCGGCTTTTACTCTGCCATGCATTACAAAAACACCTATCGTAACCGGCATTTCTTTTTTATGAATAAGGTTATCAAACACTGTTGGCGCTTTCCACTGAATGCCATCCTGATTCACATATACACAGGCAGGTTTATCAGGCGTATACTGTGCCGGAATATATACCCAATACTCACGCCATGTACCGGGGAAGATTTTAGAGCTGGAAAACTCGAATTTCAGTACTTCTCCTTTGGGCACGCCTGCCTGATCAATAGACGCAGGATCTTCTGCATATTTTTCTTCAGGAGTCTGGGCGAAAGCATTTACCTGCCACAGCGCAAGTAGAGCAATGAGTAATTTTTTCATAGATAAGGTTCAGAAGAATAGGTGAAATAGAATAATCAAATATAGCAAAAGCAATAGATAAATTCTTACTGATGAATGATATAGATTCATTTTTAATCAGGCACTTACCCAATTATTGATTCAAACCTACAACTGGTTAAACCAAAACTGATAAAATTAAATCGCTTTCAACAGGAAATAAATACTTCCGACCTTTCAGTAAATTTTACAGGTTAATGTTCATCAAAAATTTAGTTGCTCATTGAAGAATAGCGTTATTAGCATGATTTTCGGGTATTACTCCCCATTATTATCTAATAAACTTAATCAGTACGAACATGAAAACCTCTCTTTCTTTAATCATTCTGCTTTTTGTTACGGCAACTTGTTTTGCCCAGATTGCTAATGATAACACGATGAGTGTCATGATTAATGGCACCGAATATAAAACACAGCCCCGCCAGATTAAAATCGGTAATTATGCCTATTTTACTGGTAATGCCACCAAGCCTGACAAAATGGTAAGAATATGGCTTGGCGATTTTTATGGCCGTTCGGCAGTTGAATCCGGAACATATCTGATTGTAAATGCGGATAATCCGGATACCAAAGAAAATATCAAAAGAGCGCAGGATTTGGGTAAATATAAAGGTATTGCGGCTATCAGATACGTAGAAGAAACAAAAACACCCCGCATGGAATACCATATGGGAGAATCACAAAACAACGATGAAACGCTGGAAGTAAAGAATACCGGTGATGGTTATGTAGAAATCACCTTCAGTAGTAAACTGGAAGGTACTTATTGGAAAGAAAAAGCGTCAGCAACCGTATTTGGTGGTTTGGGCCGACTGAAAGATAAAGTAGAAAATAAGGTAATTACCCAAGCCACAGGATTCGACTCAAACATTGACCCCGAAGGAAACGGATACAAAAAGCAGGATAAAAAAGATGAGATTATTCTGACCGACGGGAAGATGCGCCTGAAGAACAATTAATTTCAAATGAGTAAAAGTTATTTTTTAGCTATAGAGAAAGACATTGTTTCTATCTATAGCTATTTTTATTAATCTACAAATAATTAAAACCTTCATTTTCTGCCGGCTTCCGTAAAAATCTTCCGATTCCCTTTTGCACTAAATAAATTTATCCAAAGAAAATTTATATTCACAACAATTTATCCTAATTTTGTAAGAAATTTAGAAAAACCAACTAAATTAACAATTCATTAAGGATAAATTAACTTAAAAGATAATGTCAACAAAAAATTACATTCCTTACAAGGTAAAAGACATAGCCCTTGCCGATTGGGGTCGTAAAGAAATCAAATTAGCCGAAGCAGAAATGCCAGGCTTAATGTCTATTCGTAAAGAATATGGCCCATCAAAACCATTGGCGGGTGCTCGTGTAGCAGGTTGTTTGCACATGACTATCCAGACTGCCGTTTTGATTGAAACATTGGTAGAATTAGGTGCTGAAGTTACCTGGTCATCATGTAATATTTTCTCAACGCAAGATCATGCCGCTGCTGCTATCGCCGCTGCCGGTATTCAGGTATATGCCTGGAAAGGACAAACCGCAGAAGAGTTTGACTGGTGTATTGAACAAACCTTATTCTTTGGTGAAGAACAAAAACCATTAAATATGATTCTGGATGATGGTGGTGATTTAACAAATATGGTATTTGATAAATATCCTGAGTTAATTGGTGATATTAAAGGTTTATCAGAAGAAACAACTACAGGTGTTCACCGTTTATACGAACGCCAAAGAAACGGCACTTTGCACTTACCGGCTATTAATGTTAACGATTCAGTAACAAAATCGAAATTCGATAATAAATACGGTTGTCGTGAGTCATTAGTTGATGCGATTCGTCGTGCAACTGATTTAATGCTGGCAGGCAAAGTAGCGGTTGTAGCAGGCTATGGTGATGTAGGAAAGGGTTCGGCAGATTCATTACGTGGTGCAGGTTGCAGAGTATTGGTAACTGAAATCGACCCGATTTGTGCGCTTCAGGCTGCTATGGATGGCTACGAAGTAGTGACAATGGACGAAGCGGCTAAACGTGCGAATATCTTCGTAACAGCTACCGGAAACATTGACATTATCCGTGACCGTCATTTCAAAGCTATGCGTGATAAAGCAGTTGTATGTAACATCGGTCATTTCGATAATGAAATCGATATGGCCTGGTTGAATAAAAACTACGGACACACAAAATCTACTATCAAACCACAGGTTGATATGTATGAAATAGATGGCAAAGAAATCATCATTCTGGCTGAAGGTCGTTTAGTAAACTTAGGTTGTGCAATGGGCCACCCATCTTTTGTAATGTCTTGTTCGTTCTCTAACCAGACATTGGCACAATTAGAACTTTGGACTAACAGCGATAAATATGAGAAGAAAGTATATGTATTGCCTAAGCAATTAGACGAAAAAGTAGCTGCCTTCCATCTTGATCACGTTGGTGCCAAATTAGATACACTGAATGTTGATCAGGCTGCTTACATTGGTGTTGCAGTAGAAGGCCCATTCAAATCAGAAATGTATCGTTATTAATATTGTTGAGGTTTCAACCGTAAGAGAGGGATTCGCAGGAGTTCCTCTCTTTTGTTTTATTCAGCTTTAATCGTTATCGAAATTGTACTACTCCTACCCTTATCATCCGTACATGAAATCCTCAGCTTACCTGTAGTCGGTATAAAAAATACAGGCTGATTGGCTTTTGCCTTCTTCAATAATTTATCATTCAGATACCAATACACTTCTTTTGCGTCATTAGCCGCCTGACAAGCCAGTTGCAATTGTTGAGGATCCTGCGTATTAACATAGTATTCGCTTCCATCGTTAGGATTAGTAATGACAGGCGCATTATTGCTCGCTCC
Organism: Chitinophaga pinensis; assembly: GCA_943368675.1. Classification (GTDB taxonomy): domain Bacteria; phylum Bacteroidota; class Bacteroidia; order Cytophagales; family Spirosomataceae; genus Emticicia. The sequence goes on from CALRLN020000003.1 coordinate 23,676, forward strand.
GAATACTCTTGTACAAGCCTGATTATGCGTGGGAATACGCTCATATAGTACATGCTTTAATTCATAGAAACTAATCAATTCAGGTGCATAGTTTACGTAGTTTTTCTCCTTATAATTCCCATCAATCGGTAAGCATTGGGTGCAATAGCTGATGGTTTCAGCATAATTAACAAAAAACTTCTTAATATGCTCACATTTATGCGTATGTGAGACATTCCGGATAGAAAAATCCAGAATCTTGTTAATGCAATATTCATTCGGCAAATCTCCTGATTCGGCACATACCTGACGGGAGACAACATTTTTAGGTTGTTGAAACCATTCGTTTGTTGAATTATAATCAATACTGTTAAATATCTGGAATAATAGTGGTGTGGCTATTTCGGCACCACTCAGTTCAGGAACTCCTTCGCCTGAAAAATTACCAACCCAAACCCCGACAGTATATTTTTTATTGTAACCGATACTCCAGGCATCACGTTTTCCGAAAGAAGTGCCTGTTTTCCACGCGATTTTTGGCAGACGATAAGTATAGTCGAAATTGTTGGGTAAATCCGGGCGTTTAATCTGGGATAAAATCTGTGTAATCAGGAAACAGGATTCCGGAGAAATCAATGTTGATATACTTCTATCCTCTTTCTCCTGTTTTTTCAGTCTTGCTCTCTCCCATTTTCCCTGGTTCGCAAAAACTGCATAGAGTTGTGTCATTTCTTGCAGTGTTACTCCGCAACCTCCCAAAACGATTGATAAACCTAAATCCTTCTCCTGTTTCTTTACAGTCTGGAAACTGGCTTTTTTCAATACCTCAATTAATTCTTTTTTACCTAAATCTCTTATCACTTTTACAGCTGGTATATTCAGTGAATTAGCCAGTGCAAACTCAACCGTTACTTTTCCATTAAACTTCTTATCAAAGTTTTCAGGCTCAAACCCACTGAAATTAGTCGGTACATCATTAATAATGTTTTTAGGCGTAATAATTCCTTTATCAAAAGCTGTTGCGTATAGAATAGGTTTTAATGCACTTCCGGGTGAACGAATAGCCTGTATACCATCCACCTGTCCTGCGTCAGTCTTATTGTTAAAATTAGCGGAACCGACGTAGGTTTCTACCTGCATGGTTTCGTTGTTAATCAATACAACGGCAGCATTATGGATATTCATGGCGTGAATTCTATTCGCATAATTCCCGACGATCTGCTCTACTTTTGCCTGAACAGGTAGTTTAATATAGGTTTGTATAATGTGCTCGTCAGGATATTGCTTTTTTAGTCTTAGCGCCAGATGTGGCACCAGTTTAGGGGCTTCATGACGGCTTACACTGAGCGGTTCCTTTAGGGCATCATTAATGACCTGATTGTCAAAGGCTTTTTCATTCCTGAATCGCTCCAGCCATTTATTTCTCTCTTGTAAAATCAACGGGTTTTTGGTGCCTAATTGCAAACTCGTCGGGCGATTTGGAATAATTGCCAGTGCTGTTACCTCTGCCAGACTCAATCTATCAGGAGACTTCTGAAAATATAGGTAAGAAGCCGATTTGATGCCTTCAATATTTGAACCATACGGCACAAGGTTGAGATACATTTGCAGAATCTCCTCTTTTGAGTAGAATAGCTCTAATTGTATGGCTCTTCCTATTTCCGAAATCTTATTCAGATAGGTTCTTTCGCCCGGATATAATAAACGCACAACCTGCATAGTGATGGTACTTGCCCCTGAAGTGCGGCGCCCTTTTGTAACGTTATTGTATAATGCCCTGATAATAGCAATCGGATTAACGCCTAAATGGTAATAAAAATACTTGTCTTCCTTAGTAATAATGGCTTTGCGGAGTGTGGGTGTAATCTCTTTGAGTTCTACATACATCCGCCATTTATCATCCCGGCTCAGGAAAGCATGCAATAGCGTGCCGTCAGAAGAAGTTATAAGTGTAGAGTAACTGGTAGTAATTTTCAGAGGAAATAGCAGATTCAACACCATTATCGCTCCCAATAATATCAAAGCTATTTTCGCATAAATACTTTTGGCTAAAAAGCGGAAAATTTTTTGAGGGAGAGACACGAGCACGAATTTATTTTTTAAAGTTTACCATGAATTAAACGAATTTACACGAATATTGTGATTCAAATCACCTTAATTTTTCATGAACCTGAAATTAAAATCTAAACTTCGTAAAATCACTACTTTTATTTTTGATATAGACGGCGTACTGACAGACTCGACCGTAATTGCCCTGAGAGGAGGAGAATTAGCCCGCACTTTTAATGTAAAAGATGGCTACGCCATGGGAAAGGCTGTCAGGTCGGGATACCACATTGCTATCATTTCAGGAGGAAAAGAGGAAAGTGTAAGAGAGAGGCTTTCTCCTCTGGGTATAAAAGATATTTTTCTGGGGGTAAGAACCGACCAGAAATTGTCTGTTTTTGACCAATATTTAATAGATAACAATTTAACAGCCGACCAAACCATCTACATGGGAGACGATTTACCCGATTGGGAAATCATGAAACATAGAAATGTGCTATCGGTTTGTCCTGCTGATGCCGTAGAAGAAATTCAGGAGGTAGCTTTTTATCACACAACAAAAGATGGAGGTAAAGGTGCGGTAAGAGAGGTGATAGAAATGGTAATGAAAGAACAGGGGAAGTGGATGAAGATATTTTAAAGCAACAGAGGGCTCGTCGGAGCCCTCTGCATTTATATTAAAACCCAACCGGTTTCAGTTTCAATCCGGTTATTTCATCCAATCCAAAAATCAGGTTCATATTCTGTACTGCCTGTCCTGAGGCACCTTTGGTGAGGTTATCGATGATACTGCTTATCAGCAGGTTATCACCATGCTTTTCTAGGTGTAGGATGCATTTATTGGTGTTTACTACCTGTTTTAAATCTATTTCTGCTTCGTCGCTTATATACGTGAACGGATGAGCAGCATAATAATTCTGGTATAAATCGTGTGCCTCTTCTATCGTTCCTTCAAATTTGGTATATAAATTCGCCATAATACCCCTGGTGAAATTTCCACGATAAGGAATAAAATTAATAGCTTTATCGAAATCAGCCTGCAAAGATTTAATGCTTTGATTAATTTCTTTCAGATGTTGGTGGGTAAATGCCTTATAGATAGATATATTATTATTTCTCCAACTGAAGTGTGTTGTGGCTGATAATGACTGCCCTGCTCCAGTACTGCCTGTAATAGCGCTTACATGTACGTCTTCTTTTAACAGACCTGCCTGTGCCAAAGGCAACAAAGCGAGTTCGATACTCGTTGCAAAACAACCCGGATTAGCAATTTTATTAGCAGTTTTTATTTTCTCCTTTTGCAATTCGGGCAAACCATAAACAAAACCCTGGCTTTCATCACGGAAATCGGTGCTAAGATCAATTATCTTAATATTTGAAGGAATCAGGTTTTCTGATAAGAACTTTTTTGACTCATTGTGGCCTGAACAAAGAAACAATACATCTGCTTTGGTGAAATCCTGCTCATCAGCAAATCTCAGGTCTGTTTCACCCAATAAATCACCGTGTGTTGCATATACAGGTTTGCCTGCCTGGCTTTTCGAATTTACGAAAACAATGTTGGCATTCGGGTGATTCAGTAAAATTCTTAATAGTTCTCCTCCTGTATAACCTGCACCTCCGATGATTCCGATATTTATTTTCATAGTAACCTTTAAAAAATTTAAAGCAATAATAATAGTTTACTCGTAAACTGATTGCCAACAGATAATGTAATTGTTAAAATATTGTTAGTACAAGGATATTTTATCCGATTAATAGGATATGTAGTATAACAACAGATAGTTTGTAGAAGTTTCTGCCGCAATTTACGAATTTTGCAGCTATGTATCAGATAAAACTTATAATTTTGAGAAAAAATCAAACACCTGCAACATGATATTTTTAGAAATTCCATGGAATGTCAATCCAATCATTGCGAAACTTGGCGGATTTGAACTGCGCTGGTATGGATTGCTATTCGCTTCCGGCTTCCTTATTGGCTACCAGATTATGTATCATATTTTTAAAAAAGAACATAAACCCGAAAAAGACCTCGATACCCTTTTATTTGTGATGATTATCGCAACTGTCATCGGTGCCCGATTTGGTCATTATTTCTTCTATGAATTTGACAGTTTCCTTCAGAATCCCGGCAAATTTCTGGTTGATATGATTGTCCCTCCATATAATGGACTTGCCAGTCATGGAGCTACTATTGGTATTCTTACTGCGCTGTTTATCTATGGTAGAAAACATAAAGACCAGCCATTCTTATGGGTAACAGACCGGGTAGTGATAACAGTGGCTCTGGGTGGGGCATTTATCCGTTTAGGCAATCTGATGAATCATGAAATTTTAGGCAAACAAAGCAATGTACCCTGGGCTTTTCGTTTCAATACCTTTAGCATCAATCCTGACGGTTCTATGAAAATGACCCCGGAGGCATTTACCCGTCACCCTGCTCAATTGTATGAGGCACTTTCATGCTTAATTCTTTGCGGCTTGCTATTTTATTTGTGGAATCGTATGAAAGAAAAAATGCCTCATGGGCTTTTATTAGGGATATTCCTTATCTGGATATTTACTCTTCGTTTCTTCTACGAATTCCTGAAAGAAAATCAGGAAGCATTTGAAGATAATATGGTCTTGAACATGGGGCAAATCCTGAGTATTCCGGCAGTTTTACTAGGAATCGGGATTCTCTATTATGCCCTTACCAAAGGAAAAAAAGATGCGGAGTATTATTCAACGCATACATTTGAGACAGATAAAGCCCCTAAATCTAAATAATGTAAAATCCGTGTATAGATTAAAAGTTTTTAATCTATACACGGATTTTTATTTATAAACACACACCCCTTAGCTTGCCATTAAATAGCCTTTGATAAACTCATCAATTTCGCCATTTAAAACAGCCTCAGTATTTGATGTCTGAATATTGGTGCGGTGGTCTTTTACACGTCGGTCATCTAATACATAACTTCTGATCTGTGACCCCCACTCTATTTTCATTTTTCCGGCTTCGGCTTCTGCCTTTGCAGCATTACGTTTTTCAACCTCCAACTGATACAATTTCGATTTCAACATCTGCATGGCATGCTCACGATTGGCATGTTGGCTCCGTTCGATCTGACAGGTAATCACAATTCCGGTAGGCTTGTGAGTCAATTGTACTTTTGTTTCTACCTTATTAACGTTCTGTCCACCGGCACCACCTGAGCGTGAAGTCTGAATTTCAATATCCGCATCTTTTATTTCTATCTCAATCGAATCATCAACTAAAGGATAAGCATATACAGAAGCAAATGAAGTATGACGACGGGCATTGGAATCAAACGGGGAAACCCTTACCAGGCGATGCACTCCGTTTTCGGATTTCAGAAAACCATAAGCCATCGGGCCTTCTATCTGTAACGAAACCGACTTTACACCTGCCGTGTCACCATCCTGATAATCAAGCTCTGATACTTTATAGCCCTTTTTATTAGCCCACATCATATACATACGCATCAGCATACTCGTCCAGTCCTGACTTTCTGTTCCACCTGCGCCTGCATTTATTTCAAGTACTGCACTAAACTGGTCCTCCTCATTCGAAAGCATCTTTTTCAGCTCCAGTTCTTCCAGTATTTCGTTAAACTTTGCTCCTTCTTCGTCTACTTCTTCTTCTGTAGCCTCTCCTAATGTATAAAACTCGAATAATGTTTCAAGGTCTCCTATCGCACTTTCGGCTTTTTCGTAGCCGGTTGTCCAGCCCTTAAGAGCTCTCACCTGTTTCATTACGTTTTCAGCCTTTTCGGCATTAGTCCAGAACTCCGGTTGAGCAGTCTGGTTTTCGAGGTCATCTAATTGTTCTTTCTTGCTATCGTAGTCAAAGATACCCCCTTAAAGCCGCTACTCTGGCTTTTAACTCCTTCAATTGATCGGTAGTCATAATATTGGTTTTAAATTTATTATAATTGAGATTGAAAATCATGATTTCAAAATCAGCGTGCAAAATTACGCAATTTTATTTATTATCTTTAGAGCCGTTTAAACATATATACCCCAGGTATTAAATTTTTAAACATCTTTATCCCTTTTGTGTTATATCTATACTGTAAACAGAGGCTACTTTTGTTCCAACTTTTTAAATATCACCGTTCATTGAAAAACCTAATCAATAATGAGTAACTACTCCATAAGAGATTTAGAGCACTTATCAGGTATTAAGGCTCATACCCTCCGAATCTGGGAGCAGCGCTATAATATTATCACTCCAAAAAGAACAGATACTAATATACGTATTTATGATGATCAGGACCTGAAACTGGTGCTGAATATTGCCCTGCTGAAAGAACATGAATATAAAATTTCTGAAATTGCCAAACTCTCTGCTGAAAGGCTATCAAAAGAAGTTATCAGTATTTCAGAAAAAAAACATACTTACCCGGATCAGATTCATGCCTTAACTATTGCTATGATTGATCTTGACGAAGCACAGTTTGAGAAAATTATGGCTACCAATATTCTGAGATTTGGCTTTGAGGATATGATGATTAATATTATATATCCGTTTTTAAGCAGAATCGGCATTTTATGGGTAACCGGATCAATTGGCCCTGCACAGGAGCATTTTATTTCTAATCTGATTCGCCAGAAACTAATTGTAGCTATTGACGGACAAGTAATAAGGCCTAATCCTTATTCTAAAAAGTTTGTTTTATATCTGCCAGAAGGGGAATTGCACGAGCTTTCTTTACTCTTTGCCAATTACGTTTTGAGAGCCCGTAACCATAAAGTTATTTATCTTGGTCAAACCTTACCTTTTGATGAATTGGTATTTGTTTGTGAATCACTTAAGCCTGATTATATCTTTACGGCTATTACTTCAACCCCTGCACAAAACGAAACACAGATATATGTAAACAAACTTGAAAATAGATTTCCTGATATCAAGATTCTATTGACAGGCTACCAGGTAATCGGTCAGGGAATAGAAATCAGGCAGAATACTCAGATTATTACACATATTAATCAGTTGATAGAGATTGCCGAACATCAGGCATAAGGTTCTAAGATTGCCATAAAAACAAAGCCCTGACCTTAGCAAGTCAGGGCTTTTACTATAATACTACTATTAATTAAGACTTTTTAGATTTTTTGGTTTCAACTACTACAGGAGCTGCCGCCAGTTTGTCGTCTTCTCTTTTCATATCACGTTGCATACCATCTACAACGATTGGCGTTGCTACAAACAATGAAGAGTAAGTACCTACGATTACCCCTACAAACATAGCAAATACAAATCCACGGATAGTTTCACCACCAAAAATCAATAATACCAGAAGTACCAGCAAGGTAGAGAAACCTGTTACGGCTGTTCTACTCAAAGTACTGTTCAAGGCATTGTTAATAACGGTCGGAATATCTTCTCTTACTCCACGTTTTTCTGCCAGGTACTCACGAACACGGTCAAATACCACGACCGTATCATTCATTGAATAACCCATAATAGTCAATACGGCACCTACAAAGGCCTGGTCAACATCTAAAGAGAATGGTAAGAAACCACGCAGGATAGAGAATACACCAAGAATAATTAGTACGTCGTGAGACAATGCTACTATGGCACCATATCCAAAGGCTAATTTCCGGAATCGTATATAGATATAAGCAAATACCAGCACAATTGATAGTAATACCGCTTTTACCGCACTCCATATCGCATCGTTCGCAATGGTTGGTCCCACTTTAGACGAACTCATTACTTTACCTGAATTACCATTTACATTAGCTAACGCTTTGTTTACACTAGCCTGTAACTGATCTTCAACTTCTGTATTAGTATTCTCGATTTTGTAAGGAGTAGTAATTTTCACCTGATCGAAACCACCAAAAGTTTTTACTTCAATTGCCTGATTTTCGAAAGTTGGTTTTAAAGCATTTTCGATGTCTTCAGTATTGACAGTTTTTTCGAACTTAGCAATATAAGTACGTCCTCCCAGGAAGTCTACCCCTAAACCAAAGCCTTTTATCGCAATAGAAATAATACCTGCAATAATAATAGCACTTGATATAGTATAATATAATTTACGTTTCGAAACGAAGTCGAACTTTGAATCTTTGAATAACTTCTCTGACCATTTAGTAGTAAACGAGATAGTTTTTCCTTTACCGATGTAGTATTCAAACAATAATCTCGAAATAAAAATAGCTGAGAACAAAGAAGTGAAGATACCAATCAAAAGCGTAGTTGCAAAACCAAGAATCAGACCCGTACCAAAGGCAAATAATACAACCCCTGTGATAAGTGTTGTTACGTTTGAGTCAATGATTGATGACATGGCATTCTTAAACCCGTCTCGCACCGCATCTTTAAAAGTTTTGCCTAAGGCTAACTCTTCCTTGATACGCTCATAAATCAATACGTTCGCATCGACTGACACCCCTACTGACAATACCATACCGGCAATACCAGGTAGTGTCAATGTAGCACCAAAAGAGGCCATTACCCCAAGCAACAAGAATAGGTTGACAATAAGGGCGATGTCGGCAATTACACCCGCTTTATTATAATAAATCAATACGAAGCCTAATACTACTAATAAACCTACAAGTGAGGAGATAATACCCGCACGAGCAGCCTCAGATCCTACACTTGCTCCTACAACATCTTCAGAAATAATGTTGGTTGGTGCAGGTAATTTACCGGCTTTTAAAACGTTTGCCAAATCCTGTGCTTCTTCTACTGTGAAGTTACCTGCAATGCTTGAGCGCCCACCTGAAATCTCACCGTTTACATTTGGTGCAGAGTATACATAGTTATCAAGAATGATAGCAATCGGGCGACCAATATTTGCACCTGTCAGGGCTTTCCATTTTCTTGCACCTTCGGCATTCATCTGCATTTCTACTGCAGGTTTTCCGCTATCATCATAATCCTGGCTGGCATTTGTAACCACATCTCCCTCTAAAGGTGCTTTCCCAAGATCTTTCACGAAATACATATCCACTATTTCCTCGTTCACATTAGTGCCATTAGCGCGAGGTTTTATGTCAAATACATAACTCGCATTAGCAGGGAATAAAGCACGAACATCTGAGCGATCCATCACTTCTTTCACACGTGCTACGTCTTTTGTACGAACCGCTACACCATAACCTGTTGGAATGAACAGGTTGCTGAAAGCGTTGTTCTGACGTTGTGCCAAAGACGCTGAATCTTTTTTGGTAGAATCACCTTTGGCTCCACCACCAGATAATTGGGCACTTAAACTATTTTTAGAAGTATCTGCTTTAGCTGCAGTAGCGGTTGCAGTAGTATCTTTTTTAGCGCCTGTTGTTGTTTTGCTTTTGGCATCAATATCCATTTGCAATAAAATACCCGCTAAACCATCGAATGATGGAGCGATTTCCTGCATGGTATATACTTCGCAGAACTCCAACTTGGCAGCGCCCGATAATAATTTACGTACACGATCAGGATTATCTACACCCGGTAACTCAACCTGAATACGGTTGGTACCTGATAATCTTTGTAAGTTAGGGTTAGCTACCCCGAATTTATCAACACGCGTCTGGATGATTCTGAATGCGCGTTCAAAAGCGCCATCTACTTCTTTTTTAATATAATTTACAACCTGGTTGTCAGAAGATTCAAGACTTAAAGTTCCACGGTTAGAACTATTAGAAAATACAGAAGCTAATTTTACGTCAGAAGCCAGTTTTTTAAATTCTTCGGCAAATAAATCAACGAAGTTTGTGTTGCTTGTAACAGCTCTTTTTTGTGCATTGGCAATAGCAGTAGCTACTTTAGGGTCTCTTGAACTTCCAGCCAGTGAGCGAACGATTTCAGCCGGAGATACTTCAAGAATTACACTCATCCCCCCTTGTAAGTCAAGGCCCAAGCCTAATTCCTGTTTGGTAAGGTCTTCGGTTGTTGTACCCAAAAATACGGGCTGTTTCCACAAAGAGTCAAGGTATCTTTGTTTTTTAACAATATCAATTTTACCTGTTTTAGGATCAGTAGCAAATGCAGTAGCATCATTTCTGATGTCGTTTGCCTTCCAGGTACGTAATAAAAAATAAGCACTAAGTGTCAGGAAAGCCACTAAAAGCGCTATAATTCCACCTCTGTTGTTCATTATAGGGAATGTTTAAAAAATAAAATTGAATGATTAAATCAGGTCATGAAGAATTCAGGACCAAAAAGAAGGAGGTACCCTATATAGGGTTTAAAAAACTAAGGGGCGTTTGGAGCAATATGGTGCTCGTATAATTTTTCGAAATATGATAACCGATAAAGAGGCTTTGTAAATGTTTTGACAGGTGTTTCAACAATTACATAAATAAATGAAGGAGCAGGTAAAATGATGGGATAGTGCCCGAAATCGAAAGCATGACTCGGAACCACCACTTCTAATGAGACCTCACTCACAACAGTCTTTTCTTTAGACTGTTCTTCTTTCTCTGCTTTTTTTGTTGCAGCGACAAGAGTTTCGTTCGAATGCTTATGGTAAATCTGTTTACCTAAAACACTCGTCAGAACCACCATCATGAACATGACAAGCCCAAAAGAACGTGATATGTAAGAGTTTTTTCTCATTTAGGGTTGCAAAGCTACAAGAATTTCTCTGAATAAGTCAAATCTGGTGCCAAAATTTTGAAAACCGTAAAACTAAAACGTGCATTGTTCCGGAAAATTATATCCGGAACAATGCACGCATGGTCTACCAGCCATCAGAATATCACTTAAAAATCACTGCGCCCGAAGTTTTCATTTTATCTACTTCTGCTCCTGGTAATGTCCAGTCATTGTTAAATCTTCCCCCCGAAACCACATTATTGATAGTGCCTTTGAAAAGCACAAAATCCTGGAATCTGCCTAATACGCTCATCGGTGCAGGTGCATTCGGACGTGCAGGTGCGTTCGGGTCCGAAACAGTCCACCACGGCAAGCCGGAATTTACCAGTACATAGCGGCTACCAACCGGAAATACATAAGCAAGCCCATAGTCATTAGCAGAAGTTTTTAATGCTAAAGGTAGTTTATCACTATATTTCTCAATGAGGCTATTGGTTTCTTTTGTACCAAACAAAATCAGGTTAGAGCTTTCGATATCACTGGGGCGCACTTCCTTGTCACTCAATAAGCGAGGAAAAACCATTACTCTGCCAATGAAGTCTCCTCTATAAACCGACCATTCCATTGCTTTTTGCGCTTCTGCACGTCGTCTGCTCAACTCATCACCAGACGGGCTACCACCTGTACCATATACATAGATATGTCGGTCTGAAATTGCCTCTGCCATTGGCCCTTCTGCTCCCGGTTTCTTGGCTGATGCCAAAGTATTTAAGGCATTAACTGCCCACGAATTTCCGCTTTGTGTTAAAGTCAGTGATGCTCCGGCATCTGCCCGAATCGTTTGACCGTTAATAACTAACTCTAAAGGAGATTTAGATTTAAAGCCCGGATGGTCTGTCAGGTTAAGCGTAAAGGTCTTTAACCCCTTAGTTGTAATCTCAAGGTGATTTTTTGCCGTAAACTTCGCATCTATCATTGCTGTTGTTCCCGGTGTAAACTCATCCAGTGTTACCCAGTATGCCTTATTATGTTTATACTGGCTGGTAGCAAAGCGCACACGTTCCGGATAAGGGTTGCGTTTAAATTTAGCAAACCAATCGAAAATAAATTCGTCTTTGTAGGCGTTTACCCAGCTATCATGTTTTACACCCGGATATTCGGTGTATTCTACCTTAGTTCCTGCATCTTTCAGGCGTTGTACCCATTTACGGGTCGAATCTACTTTTACGGCAGGGTCTGCGTCTCCCTGAAAGAAATATACCGGAAAATTAAGTGCATTAGGAACCAGTTCAAGGGTTCCACCCGGAGGAGCAGGGCAAACAGGTGCAATAGCAGCCCATATATCCGGACGGCTTAGGCCAATCCACATAGTTCCGCCACCACCCATCGACAATCCTGTAAGATAAGTGCGGTTTTCGTCAATAGAGAATCGCTTTTTAGCATCGGCAAGCATATCCATTACATCTTTTTCTGCCACGCCCTGGTAGCCCATTGTTCCACGCGCAAAAGCACTTATTACTACATAATCTACATCTTTCCATTCCGGGAAATAGCGACTTGCTTCTACATCTGATTCTCCCTCAGCATTGCTTTTACCAAATACGCGCCTTAATGCCAGCCGATGGTTAGAACCTGCCCCATGTAGCATTACTACAAGCGGATATTTTCTCTTCGGATTATATTTTTTTGGCAAATACAAGCCATAGGGCTGTTCAGTATCATCCACATCTGAATGAAAAGTGAGTACCTGTGGACCGGGAGACAGTTTCTGTCCGAAAGAAACCACATTGAATGAGAAAAGAACAATCCCCAGGAGGATTGTTCTACAATTTAAGACTTTCATAGTATGTAATCAGGTTGAATATTTTAAATGATTTTACAAGTTAGCACTACTTTTAAAATCTATCCCCATTAACTGCATTACAATTTGGGTAGATAATGCTTTTTCGTTTTTAAATACGAAATACACATCGTGTACACCATTTGCAGATACTTTTACCGGAGCCATTACTGCCCCTCTCCGTACGGCCATAACCATTTCCGGTCTTACGCCTGGAATATCATTTGCCGGGGCTTGTTGCTGGCCTGCTGTTGGCGGACGGAATGGCGCGGGTTCTTTTACTACTATCATTTCTGACTTACCAACTAACGGCCCTGTAGGAGAATCAAGATGAACTTCTATTATTCCTCCGGCCGCACCTACCCGGGTAGTTGCTTGTGTATAAAAATCAATCTGGTCTATATTGGTAAAGTCTATTTTATCATAGCCGATATAAGAGTTGTTACCTACCACAAAGAATGATTTAGATGGTGTCATTACCTTCTGGGTGCCTTTTGCCTTATTGGCCAGTTCAGGGTCAAGGAATGGATGTCTTAATACAATTGTCTGTTCTGATGCCGTAGCAGGCATTAATTTAGTTCCTCTGTCTTTATAAGAAGCTCTTAATACAAATGAACCGTTTTCTTTTTGTCCGGCCGGGATAGCTGTTGTATAGCTGCCTTTGGTAGGGTAAGACTTTACTACTTTTTTCTCTCCGATACTCAAAATATACTCAACCATTGAGGTAGCATCACTTTGCGAGATTGACGGGTGAGCACTCATGGCGTGTTCGCCCCATACACCCATACCACCACTGATAACTTTTTTAGCTAATTGTTCAGCTATACCCGGGGTTCCTTTGTATTTATTGGCAATATCAGTATAGCTTGGTCCTACTGATTTTTTGTCTACTACGTGGCAGGCTTTGCAATCGCTAGCTTCTATTAAACGCTGCCCTGTTGAGGCAAAAGCGACAGCATCGGCACCTCTGTGGTTTTGAGAAACTTCAATCTTATCATAGCCTATTGGCATATAGTCTATGTTTACCGCCACTTGCTCCGGTTTAATTTTCCCATTGCTCAGGCTTCCGTCCTCTTTATCTTCTACTTTTATATCATATTCAATCGGTTTGTTCGGAAAATAGAAGGTTTTGTTGCCTTTCAGAATGTCAAATGCCACCATTGGAGGTTCGTTACCTACTTTTATATCTAACGACTGACTGTTTTTAGCACCTTTGGCGTCTGTTACGGTCAAAGTGGCTTTGTAAATACCCGCTTTATCAAAACTAACAGTCGGGTTAGCTGTTTTAAATACTCTTGTTCCGGCCGTTTTGTTGCTTACTTTCCATTCGTAAGTCAAAGCGTCTCCATCTGCATCTTTTGTGCCCGATGAGGAGAAATTCACTTTCAACGGAATAGCACCTCCTGTTTTATCTGATGCAATCTGTACTTCCGGTTTGCGGTTGCCTGCATTATATTCAACTTTTACCAATCGTGCGTTGTCATTACCTCTGAACCAGGCCGTGCCGTATTCCAGTACATATAAATCTCCATCCGGGGCAAAATCTATATCAATGGCGCTACCGAAATCAGTATTTGGCATAAAGCGCTCCATAGATTTATAATTACCGTTTTCGTCCATCGTTACGCTCATAATCCAACCACGCATAAACTCCACAATCAACCACTTACCTTCGTAATAATCTGGAAAAGGTCTTTTAGCTATCGGAAAATCGGAACGACGATAGACAGGGCCGCCAGTAGCACTACGTCCTGAACTACCTACCAACGGAAACTCTTCTGAAATAGCATAAGGGTACCAGATAAAGGCTTTTTGCGCAGGTGGTAACTCTTTTAAACCAGTATTATTAGGAGAATCATTAACAGGTCTGGCAGGGTCAAACTTTGAGTCCGGTTTAGGTTTATTGGTCACAAAATCCCAGTCAGTGTAGGGTTTGTTATCGCCGATGAAATAAGGCCAGCCAAAAAAGCCGGGGCCTTTAGCCTGATTAAATTCATCATAGCCACGTGGGCCACGTTCTGAATCTTTTGAAGCATCCGGGCCTACCTCTCCCCAATACAAATATCCTGTTTTACTGTCAATACTTGGTCTCCAGGGGTTACGATGCCCCATTGTATAAATTTCAGGTCTGGTATTGGCTGTTCCGACCGGAAATAAATTACCTTTAGGAATGGAGTAAGTACCGTTAGCCTCAGGCTTGATTCTGAGGATTTTCCCACGTAAATCATTTGTATTGGCAGCCCCGCGCTGATCGTCCCACGTACTTTGGTCCGGGCGTTCGTCAATAGTTGCATATCCATCCGAATTGCTATTGCTGGTATTGTTCCCTACGGTAAGATATAAATTACCTGTTTTATCGAAAACCATACCGCCACCTGTGTGGCAGCATTCTTCTCTCTGGGTAGGAACCTCCAGGATGATTTTCTTTGAAGACTCAACTAATTCCTCGCCCTTTAGTTCCCAGCGAGCCAATACGTGCTTTGCTACATCAGTATCGGCATAATACATATAAATCCAGTGGTTCTTCTCAAAATCCGGATCCTGTACCAAGCCCATCAACCCTTCTTCTGCTTCACGCTTTACACCCTGGCGATTAGTGTATTTGGTATTAACCGGAATTGTAGCTAAGGTCTTTACTTCTTTAGTTTTCGGATTATATTGTTTTAATGCCCCTTTGCGCTCTACAAAAAGCACACGTCCGTCCTTTAGTAAGGCCATTTCCATAGGTTCATCTAACTTCTCAGTTAATATGACCTTGGTAAAACGGTTTTCTTCAGGAACCTGAGCAAAACTTTGCAGGGCCACAAAAAGCCCCCCTACAAATAGATTTGTAAATTTTTTGTATTTCATCATAGTTATGAAAAATTGGTAATCGGGTTTATTTTGAATAGTTTAATAATTTCAACAAATCGTCAATGCTCGATTCACTAACAGGAATATCATGGGTGCCTATCTTGATTCGTTGCCCTCTGATAGATTCTATCTTATCAACATTCACGATAAAAGATTTATGAATACGCATAAATTGTTTAGCCGGCAGTTTCTCCTCGATTGCCTTCATTGTAGATTTGGTAAGAATGGGTTTGGCCTGGGTTGTCAGGAAAATTTTGATATAATCTTTTAAACCCTCTATATGCGTAATATCCTTAATGATAATTTTCACCAAAGAATATTCAACATTAATAAAAAAGAATTCCGGAAATTCGTCTGCTTTAGGTGCATTCTCTGCCGAAGACGCAGGTGCCGAGGCCATTGCATGATTTTTATTATATAATTCCAGTGCCTTATAGGTTGCTTTTGTAAATCTTTCTAAACTTACGGGTTTCATCAGGTAATCAACTACATCCAAATCATAGCTTTCTACGGCATAGTTGGCATAAGCTGTTACAAAAATCACCAGGGGTTTTTCTCTGAGGCTCTGCAAAAATTTGGTACCTAACATACCGGGCATCTGAATATCCAGAAACATCAGGTCTATTTTTTCCTCCTGCAAAGCCTGCATGGCTTCAAAAGGGTTTTTACAGGTACGAACCAATTCTAAAAAAGGTATCTGTTTGATATTCTCTTCCAGAAGTTTGCGTCCCATACTTTCGTCATCAACGGCAATACATCTTAGTGTCATGAGCCAATCGTTTTTAATTGTAAAAATAGAGACACAATAAACCAATTGTTCTCTTTTTTGATGTCTAATTTATGCTTTTCCGCATATAAAAGTTCTAACCGTCTTTTAACGTTCTTTAAGCCAATGCCCGAGCTGCTGTCTTTATCCTCTGCTAATTCAGGCGCTATTTTATTTCTTACCTCATAATAAAGCTCATTATTATCACATCGTACCAGCACATCAATAATCGGCGTATCTATCATACCCACCCCATGCTTAAAAGCATTTTCTACAAACGGAATCAACAACATCGGTTCTATGATTTGTGAACCTATATTACCCTCAACCTTCAGATTTATTTCTACGTCTTCCTCAAACCTGACTCTTTGTAATTCGATATAATTATTCAGATAATTGATTTCTTTGTCAAGCGATACCTGCACATCATCAGCCTCATACAACATATAACGCATCAACTCCGATAATTGAATGGTAACAGGCTCTGCAGCACTTGATTTGGTACGAATAAGATATACAATACTATTCAGAACATTGAAAATAAAATGCGGGCTGATTTGAGAACGCAGAAACGATAATTCGGCTTGTAATTTTTCCTGTTTTTCTTCCCGCTTTAATTTCTCCTGATCAGCCATATAGAGAATAAGCCCATATACCGTGCTTATGGCACTAACAAAAAGAATCGGAAACATGGTCTTTGTCTCAAATAGCTTGATTTGATGCCCATTCATATCAACGGGGTTCTCCCATAATCCCAGTTTTAACAGATACTGAATAATCAGGAAAACGAAACTCAGTACAATTACTGAGAACACATAAGACCCAACGCCACGTTTCCTAAGAAAATAAGGCATAAGTATCATGGTATTAATAAAAAACTGAGGAACGTGGGTAATAGATAGTGGGGCAATATGCCCTAAATACCATCTGTCTCTTTCGGTGTCGTTTAAGTAGGCGTTAATAATCGGCCATACAACCCACACTCCCCAGAACAACACATGAAACAACAGACGAAAGAGGTGTTCGACAGATATTTTTTTATTGAGTATAGTCATTAATTGTTAAATTGTTTTTATATATTTTTGAACTTTTCCAAGTTTACAGTTTAGCAAGCGTATATGATGCGGAAAGTACAAAACACAAACAAATCTATACTATTAAAATAATTCAATTATAAAGAAGCCGACAAAAGCGCAAAGTTCGACGACAAAAATCCGCAACACGCAATCAAAACCTCTGTTTTGCTCATTTTCAGGTGTTTTTCTACTTAGATAAGCATGTTTTTATCTTTCATCTTCTATCTTCTGCATTTCATCTATTCTATAAAATTGTACAAAAAATGTATACTTATTTTGTATCGTTAAATCATTAGCACCGAAAAAAACAAATTATAAAAAATAAAACAATGAAAAAGTTTATCACTATTTTAAGTTTGCTTGCCTTTATTAGTACTGCTGCATTAGCACAATTTCCGGGTGGTGGTCCTGGTGGCCCGGGCGGCCAGAGAGGCGATGGAAACGGACGTCAGGGCAATCCGCAACAACAAAGACCAACGGTGAACCTTGAAGGTAATGCTCCTAAAGGGAACTCCAAGATTACAGGTTTTGTGGTTGATGAAGCACTTACAACCGCCGTTGAGTTTGCTAATGTGGCTCTTTACAATAAAGCTGACAACAAAGTAGTAGATGGCGCAATGGCAGACGAAAAAGGAAAGTTTGTACTATCAAGAGTAGCGGCAGGTGAATATAAATTAGTGATTACTTTTATTGGTTATGCAGACAAAACTATTGATAATATAAAGGTTGAAAAAGGAAAGGACATTGACTTAGGTGTAATCAAATTATCTACAAGTGCCAAACAATTGGATGAGGTAACGGTAACTGCCGAAAAATCAATGATTGAAGAGAAAGTTGACCGGTTGGTATATAATGCAGAAAAAGATATTACCTCGAAGGGGGGCGATGCGGCAGATGTATTACGTAAGGTGCCTTTATTAACAGTTGATTTAGATGGTAACGTATCATTACGCGGAACTTCAAATATAAGAGTCTTAATTAATAATAAGCCTTCTACTATTATTGCCAGCAGTATTGCTGATGCACTTAAAATGATTCCTTCTGAATTAATCAAATCTGTTGAGGTCATTACTTCTCCGTCAGCTAAATATGATGCTGAGGGTTCTGGTGGTATCATTAATATTATTACCAAAAAAAGCACGATTCAGGGCTTAACACTCAATGTTGATGCCGGTGCGGGTATCCGTGGTTCTAATTTAGGTCTGAATGGCAGTTTCCGTAAAGGTAAATTAGGTGTGACCATGGGCGGTGGTGGCCGTGCTTTTTATAATAAAGCGGCTACTTCTTTAGATCAAAGCACGCTGGTAAATGGAAATACTGTGTTGACTAAACAAACTGCGGATGCATTTGATAATGGTTTGTTTGGCCGTTATAATTTAGGTTTCGATTACGACATTTCTAAAAATCAGGCATTGACTGCTGGTATTAATTTCGGAACGCGTAATTTTATCAGAACCCAGGATTACACTACTAATTTATATACTAACAACGTTTTAAGTTCAACTGCCTTCAGAAATGTAGACAGCAAAGATTTGTCAAACTCTGTTGATTTTAACCTGGATTATATACGTACTTTCAAGCCTTCGCAGGAATGGTCAGTTTCAACACAGTACAGTAAGAGTAATCTTAAAAATAACTTCCTGGCTGATTTATTGAATAGTTCAGGTGAATTGGCAAGTCGCCAGAGAAATATTAATAGTAATATAAATCAGGAGGTCACAGTTCAAACTGATTTCCAGACACCTATCAAGACAAATCAGATGTTAGAAGTAGGTGTAAAAGGTATCTTCCGCCAGGTAAACAGTGATTTCAGTTATCTGGTTGCTGGCCCGACAGGAGATTTTGCCTCTGATGTCAGAAATCCCGCAGGTTTATTAGATTACTCACAAAACATTGCTTCCGGCTATTTATCTTATACTTATTCAACCAAGAACAAGTATACCATCAAAGCGGGCGCCCGTTATGAATATACCACTATTGATGCCAACGACCAGAATAAAGATATTAATATTCCGGCCTACGGCAATCTGGTACCGAGCGTAAATATTTCGAAGACTTTTGGCAATACAACTTTGAAAGCCGCTTATAACAAACGAATTCAACGCCCAGGCTTACAACAATTGAATCCAAACTTCAATTTAGCTAACCCTCAGAGCATTACGATTGGTAACCCTAGCCTGAGACCTGAGATAACTGATAACTTTGAATTAAGTGCAAGTTCCAATATTAAAAAAGTATATTTGAATACCTCAGTATTCGGGCGTATGACCAATAACTCAATCCTTCGCTTAAGTGCTCCATCTGATACACTTATTGGAGCCGTTATTACTACATTCCAGAACATCGGCACCCAACAGGTTTTTGGTTCAAATGTATTTGCTAATATTACTATTACACCAAAATGGTCAGTAAATGGTGGTATTGATGTATATTATAACTATCTGGAAGGTCAAATACTCGGTGCTGATGGCAAATCACTGTTAACAAGCAATACGGGTGTTGTGGTTGGTGGTCGTCTTCAGACACAAATACAATTAAAAAATGGATGGGGTGTTCAGGCATTCAGCTTTTTCAGAGGTCAGCAAGTACAATTGCAGGGAACAGAGGGCGGTTTCTACATGTATTCAGTCGGGTTCAGAAAAGATTTCAAAAATAAAAAAGGAAGCCTTGGTTTAGCTACTGATAATTTCTTTGGAGGAATGGTCAGAAGATCAACATTAGAGTCTGCGCAGTTCAAACAAGTAAGTGTAAATAATATCTATAATCAAAACGTAAAAGTGACGTTCAGTTATAAAATTGGTAATATGAGAATGGTTGAGCAAAAGAAAACAAAATCGGTGAAGAATGATGATGTGAAGGCTGGAGATAGCAATAACAACAACTAAGGATTTTCAAAATTAGGTTTTTTATAGTTTTGTTTTAGTAAAGGAGCTACCATTGATTGGTAGCTCTCTTTCTATTTAGCAGGTTTAATACTTTTTATAACTTCTGATTTCGGGAGAATTATGCTCCAGATAGCAAAGCCGGAATCATCACTAAAACACAATTTCCCCACACCCTTGGCAGATTCTATCGGAGCAGTGTATACAAAAAGTGACTCATCAATGCTTTGAATATTGTTACCCAAAGGCAGTTTTCTCATGGCATTATCGGCATAGGCCTCTAATACCTCTTTTTCTTTGGCATACAGGCTGTTGTTACTGCCAATATCCGGTTGCCCCAATAAGCGGATTTTAAGATTATACTTTTTTGATAGCGAATCTATTACCTGCATATTTTTTAACTGACATATTTCTTCCGTTCGCTCTTCTGAAACATCTTTCATTTGTTTCTCAAAATCTCTGGTCAACGTAAGGGCAATCTGACTTCCCAGAGTTTCAACCTGCTCCATAATCTGAGCTGGTGAAACCCGCTTTATCTTATAGCCATCCATTTCCTCCTTTACTTCGGTTGTATCCAGGCGTTCTACATTCGAACATCCAAACTGTGTAAGAAACAGGCCTATAATCCAGATGCTGTTTTTTTTCATATGGGTTCTTTAAACAAATTCTTTTCCTTTATTTGCTGCCGCAGATACAAACTCTTTTACAGTCTGCTCGTCCTCTTTTCTACAAATCATCAAAACATTATCGTATTCGGCCACTATAAATCCATCCAGGCCATTTACTACCACCAATCTGTCGTCCGGTGTTTTAATGATACAGTTCTTTGTATTGTATAATAAGGTCTGCCCATCAATTACATTATGGTTTTCATCTTTTTCTGATATATCATACAATGATTTCCAGGTACCTAAATCTGACCAGCCAATATCTGAAAGCACTACAAATACGTTTTCAGCTTTTTCCATCACCCCATTATCAATCGATATATTTTTGCACTGAGGGTAGGCTCTTTTCAATGCATCGGCTTCGCCGTCTGTATAAAAATCCTTCTTTATTTCTTCGAAAGCCTCAGCCATTTCTGGCAAAAACAATTCAAAGCTTTTCTTAATGGCTTGCACATTCCAGATAAAAATCCCTGCATTCCAGACAAATTCTCCGGTTTCAACAAACTTAATAGCCCATTCCAATGTTGGCTTTTCAGTAAATGTGCGTACACGCTTGATGTCTCCTTCCGATTCCGTGAACTGTATATAGCCATAGCCGGTGTCAGGCCTGGTAGGCTTGATGCCCAGTGTAACCAATACATCATTCTTTTCTGAAAAATGTAAGGCGATTTTTATTCTTGTACGAAACTCCTCTTCTTTCAGGATAATATGGTCGGCCGGGGCCACAACAATGTTGGCATCAGGATTTTTAGAAGCAATTTTATAACAGGCATAACCAATACACGGAGCAGTATTTCTCCGGCTTGGCTCCAGCAATATCTGGTCGTCAGACAGATACGGTAATTGCTTTTTAGTTAAGTCGTAATATTCTTCACTGGTAACAATGTAGATATTTTCGTGCGGACAAATACCCTCAAAGCGTTCAACAGTCTGCTGAATCATTGTTTTACCAACGCCTAAAACATCATGAAATTGTTTTGGGTTAGTACTACGGCTAAAAGGCCAGAATCTCGTTCCGACGCCGCCTGCCATTATAATGACGTAATTATTTTTCATTAAAAATTTTCTAAGTGTTAGAGGATACCTCAGTAATTTATTTTGATTTCTCAGCAAATTTTAATCCAACGATTAAAGTAATTTGTCTTAGAGTAATTTTTGAAACTGATAATAAATATCCGGGGCTGTTTTATGTTGATGATTGATTGAAAAAATTTAGAAACTATTTTTTTGCCTTATTGCTGATTAAAGTATTTTTCTACACGTAAAGCTACGTTTTCCCTGATATTCATCCAAAATAAGTTTATATCTGCCCGGTGCCATATTTTGGTATTCAAGAATGCTCTTCCTCTCACATATGGTTTATTAATCCATAAAATACCCTGATGCACCTGTGCATCTGCCGCTTCCTTTATAAAGGTAAACTTTAAACCTACGCCGCCTTTATTCTCTTTTTTAGAAACAAACTCCTCATTCAGTTTCCATGTTAGGGGATTAGTACAAACGGCGGAACTTAAACCATCGGCATAATAAGCTGGAACGTAACCACGGGCAAAAGTATTCCACGACACAAACCCTCCTGTTTCTTCAGCGGACTGACTGGGTTTAATGCTTTTAAAAGTATCAGGCGCAGTAGCTATACCTATCAGGTACGCTTCTACCAGTTGTTTCTTCAAAGGCTTATCATCAAAAAACTCTTGTAACAGGCGTTTGGCTAAAACAGTTCCCTGGCTATGCGAGGCAATAATGATAGGCCGGCCCTGGTTCCAGTGTTCCAGATAATACTCAAATGCAGCTTTTATATCGCTGTAAGCCAGATCTAATGCCTGCTTTTTATCCTCAGCATTTTTTGTGAGAAAACTATAATAATGTGCCTGTCTGTACCTGGGAGCATATATCCTGCCCGAACCATTGAAAGCCGTAGCCTGGTTCAGAATGGTTGAATTGTCTACCATTGCATTTAACTCCTCATCACGCACATCTGCGTTCCAGAGATACTGGTTTTTTGGAGCATAAGTGTAGATAGTAGGATGCAAAAAGAACACATCAGCTTTTGCCTCTTTCTGCCCGTCTTTCAGGTTCGATTTCAGAGGTATTTTATCAGCCGCATCTTCTTTATCAGGCAAGGCTGCCCAGGTGTCTTTTAGGCTATAATCAGGGCTTGGAGGCACATTTACAGTATCGAAACCGGAGCTTAGTATGACGTACTTCTGCGCATACAAACGGGCTTCGGATAATGAGAAAAACAAAAATAAATATGAAAAAAAAGTTTTTCTCATCTTATATAATTATTTTTTGGTAAAATTGTAAAATTCTAACAATAGTATGCTTGCATATTATTGTTTTCTTTTCTATGTTTGACACAAAATTACGTTTTGTTAACCCACTAACCAATACCCTCATGTATAAACTTTCCGCAAAAAAATTGTTGTTCGGAATTTGCTGCTTGTTGCTATCGCAGATGGTCTTTGCTCAGACCAAAATTTCCGGTACAATAACAGACGCTGTTACAAAAGAACCGCTGATTGGAGTAAGTGTGCAGGTAAAAGGGAAGGTAATTGGTACTATTACCGATACCAAAGGAAATTTCTCTTTCAGCACTTCAACCCCTCCACCATTCACCTTATTAATTACCTCAGTGGGTTATGAAAGTCAGGAAGTAAGTGTATCAGGTAGCAATGCTGCTATTAATATTTCTTTGAAAGAACAATCTATCTTAGGTCAGGAAGTGGTGGTAGCCGCCTCACGTGTTGAAGAAACAGTAATGAAGTCGCCTGCCGCCGTTGAAAAAATGGACATCCGCGCCATTCGCGAAGCAGCAGCGCCATCTTTCTATGATGCCCTTTCTACTATGAAAGGCATTGATATGACTACTCAGGGTTTATTGTTTAAATCTATCAATATGCGTGGATTCGGCTCAACCGGAAATCCACGTACAGTTCAGATGATTGATGGAATGGATAATCAGGCTCCGGGGCTTAACTTCCCCGTTGATAACATAGTTGGTATGCCAGAACTGGACGTTGAAAGCGTTGAGGTACTTCCGGGAGCAGCTTCTGCTCTATATGGTCCTAATGCTATCAATGGTTTGATATTAATGAATAGCAAAAGCCCATTCTTGTATCAGGGTCTGAGCGCTACAGCGAAAGGCGGTGTAATGCATGCCAATAACCGCTCTACTGCTACTACTCCTTTCTATGATTTATCACTTCGTTATGCCAAAGCATTTAACGATAAGCTTGCTTTCAAAGTAAACCTTTCATATATCACAGCAAAAGACTGGGAAGCAACCAACTATACCAACCTTAACTTAGGTGGTGTACAAAATGGTACCCGTGGTGCAGGCGTAGATACTGATTATGATGGTATGAATGTATATGGTGATGAAGTACAGGCTAATATGACTACCGTTGCTAATGCTTTGATAGCCGGAGGTAAGATTCCATCTGCAGCATCAGCACTTATTCCAGCCAATACCAACATTAGTCGTACAGGTTATTTAGAAAAGGATATGGTTGACTATAATACCAAAAGCTTCAAAACTAATGTGGCTTTACATTACCGGATTAATGAAAAGGTAGAGTTAGTAGGACAGGTAAACTACGGTTATGGAACTACCGTTTATACAGGAACAGGCCGTTATTCTTTAAGAAACTTTAACCTGACCCAAGCTAAATTAGAATTAAGAGGAGATAATTTTACACTTAGAGCTTATACTACTCAGGAGCGTTCAGGTCAGTCTTACTTTTCAGGGTTGACTGCCGTATCAATGCTTAATGATATTAAACCTCATGAAACATGGTTCGGTACTTATGTTGGTGCATTTGTCCAAGCCAGAAGTGGTGGAATGGCAGAAGCTCAGGCACACTTAGCTGCCCGTGCCGCTGCTGACCAAGGCATGCCACAACCAGGAACTGCGGCCTATGATGCATTATTAGATAAATACAGAGAAAAGGCCATTGTAGATGGTGGTGGTGCATTCTTGGATAAAACAAACCTGTATCATGCAGAAGGTGTGTATAACTTCAAAAATCAGGTTAAATTCATTGACCTTTTAGCAGGAGCAAATGTCAGACAATATCAGTTGCGTTCAAACGGAACTCTTTTTGCTGATAAAAAAGATGGCCGTGACGGCACCATTAATATCAACGAATTTGGTGCTTTTGTACAGGCAAGTAAGAGCTTGTTCAAAGACCATTTCAAACTATCGGCTTCGATACGTTATGATAAAAACGAAAACTTTGAAGGCCAGTTTACCCCGCGTGTTTCAGGTGTAGCTACCTTCGGTGAGCATAATATCAGACTATCCTATCAGTCAGGTTTCAGGATTCCTACTACTCAAAACCAATATATTGACCTGAAAACACCTGCGGGTACTTTGATTGGAGGTTTACCTGAGTTTAATTCAAGATATAACCTGAGCAATGGTATTGCCTTACCTGTTTTAAATGATTTTCAGACAAATCCCTTAAAATATATTACTACCGATGTATTGGCGAAAGCACAAGCCTATGCAACACAAGCCGTAACAGCACAAGCTACCCCAGCCATTACTGCCGGAGTAACAGCTGCTATCACTGCACAGGTAACAGCAGCCGTTACTGCGGCCATTACTCAACAGGTAACAGCAGCCGTTACTGCTGGTATTACGCAACAAGTGACAGCCGCCGTTACCGCACAGGTAAATGCTGCAGTTCAGGCTGGTCAGATTCCCCAGGCTAATGCTGCCGCAGCTATTCAGGCTGGTGTAGCACAGGCTCTACCGGGTGCATTAGCAACCAATTTACAACCAGGTGTTGCTGCTAACTTACCGGGGGCATTAGCTGCTAATTTGCAGCCGGGTATTGATGCAAATTTACCAGGCGCTATGGCTGCCAATTTCCAACCTGCGTTTAATGCTGAATTACAAAAAGTATTAGTTGCCAATGTGCCTGGTGTTACCCAACAGGTTGCCCCTGCATTTGCTTTAGCTACATTACCCAAATATTCAGCAAAAACACTTCAACCTGAGCGTATTCAATCAATTGAAATCGGCTATAAAGGTTTAATAGCCAAAAAACTTTTTGTTGATGCTTATTATTATACCAGCACATACAGAAACTTTATTGGTGGTGTGTCTATAGTAGTACCAACAGCTGCTGCAGGACCTGGCTTACCTATCGAATCAGGCGTATCAAGCGCTACTACCAGATTGGGTTATTCAAGACCTGCTAATACTTCTGAAGAAATAAAAGTAAATGGATGGGCAATTGGCTTAAACTACTCGTTGAATAAAGGCTTCTTTATCAATGCTAATGTTGCCAATAACGAATTGAAGAAATTCGTACCTAGTGCCGAACAACAATATGCAGGTTTCAACACACCTGACTATCGTTATAACATTGGTTTTGGTAAGAGAATTACCAGTGGAAACAAGTTTGGCTTCAATATCAATCTGAGACATCAAAACGCTTTCTTGTGGGAGGCCAGCTTTAATCAGCCTACTACAACCGGAACAACCTTCTTTAGCAATACAACTGTTCCGGCAATCAATACTATTGATGCACAGGTTAGCATGAAGGTTCCAAGCATAAAGTCTATCATTAAATTAGGTGGCACCAACATTGGTGGTAAACCATATATTCAGGCTTATGGTAGTGCAATGGTAGGTTCAATGTACTACGTATCTCTATCGTTCGATGAACTTCTGAATAAATAAGATTTTATTAATTTTCATAATTTTCTTTGGTTTAAGTTAAAAAGAGCTTCCGGTTGGGGGCTCTTTTTTTATGTTTTCAGATAGAAAATTCAATACAATTAATAATTTTTTCATATTCTGTGCATAACTTTACAACCGCAATTATTAATTAAACAAATAATCATGAATAAGATTAAAGTAGCAAATCCCGTTGTTGAATTAGACGGAGACGAGATGACCCGAATCATCTGGCGTTTTATTAAAGAAAAATTGATTCTACCTTATATTGATGTAGATATTAAATATTATGACCTTGGTGTTGAGTATCGTGATGAAACAAATGACCAGGTGACCGTCGATTCAGCAAATGCTATTAAACAATATGGTGTTGGTATCAAATGTGCTACTATTACTCCTGACGAAGCCCGCGTAAAAGAATTTAATCTGAAACAAATGTGGAAATCACCAAACGGCACTATCCGTAATATCCTGGATGGTACTGTTTTCCGTGAGCCTATCGTTTGTCAGAACGTACCTCGTTTAGTTTCTAACTGGACGTCCCCTATCATTGTAGGCCGTCATGCTTTCGGTGACCAATACCGTGCTACTGATTTTGTAGTAGACGGCCCAGGCAAACTGACTATGAAATTTGAGGGTGAAGACGGAACTGTGAAAGAGTTTGATGTATATAATTTCAAAGGTGGTGGGGTAGCAATGGGTATGTACAATACTGATGAGTCTATCCGTGGGTTTGCACACTCTTGTTTCAATGTTGCCCTTAACAAAAAATGGCCTTTGTATTTATCTACCAAAAACACCATCCTGAAAAAATATGATGGTCGTTTCAAAGATATTTTTGAAGAAATTTATCAGGCAGACTATAAAGCTAAGTTTGAAGCAGCCGGAATCGTTTACGAACACCGTCTGATTGATGATATGGTGGCATCTGCCTTGAAATGGAATGGTTCGTTCGTATGGGCTTGTAAAAACTACGATGGCGACGTACAGTCTGACTCAGTAGCACAAGGTTTTGGTTCATTAGGTTTAATGACTTCCGTATTGGTTACGCCGGATGGCGAAACAATGGAAGCAGAAGCAGCCCACGGAACAGTAACACGCCATTACCGTGACCACCAGGCAGGTAAACCAACTTCAACTAACCCGATAGCCTCTATCTTTGCCTGGACTCGTGGATTAGAATTCCGTGGTAAAAAGGATGGCAATCAGGAGTTAATCGATTTCTGCCAGGCTTTAGAGCAGGTATGTGTTGAAACAGTTGAGTCGGGCAAAATGACAAAAGATTTAGCAGTTTGTATTCATGGTAACAAAGTAAACCATGGCGAACATTACCTATATACAGAAGAGTTTCTGGACGCTTTAGACCAGAATTTAAAAATTAAATTAGGTAAATAAGATTTTCTTTTCTTACGGTGCCCCTTTAAGCGCCTTGACTTACGTAGTCAGGGCGTTTTTTTTGCCTGTATGGTATGATGTTTGCTCAAATTTCACAATATCCGTTCATGATTATCAGATGAAAACGCAATCCATAGGCTTTTTATACTTATGCTATTTATTTTGTTCCGTTCAAACTGTAGCACAAACAGCCCTGCAATGGCAAAAAAGCATAGGTGGCAAAAATAATGAATATGCCTATGCTTCTACTCCTACAGCTGATGGTGGATATATCATTGTCGGCTCAACCAATTCTAACAATGATGGGGATGTGCCTGTTTCCAAAGCATTTTATGGGTCAGGAGGAACAGATATATGGGTAGCAAAAGTAAATAACTGGGGAGAAATACTGTGGTCTAAAACCTTTGGCGGCACAAAAGATGATATAGCCACTGATGTAATCGAAACCAAAGATAATAATATATTGGTCTTAGCCACGACGGCTTCTGCTGACGGTGACGCATTGGGTAACGGTTCCCTCGGAGGGCTGATACTTTTAAAATTAAAGACTGATGGCAGTATAATCTGGAGAAAAGTATTTGCAGGAGGGTATAATGTAGGCGATCTGGCCTTTTCCAAAGCAGATGCGTATTCAAAACCCACTATAAAACGTACTGCTGACGGTGCCTACATGATTGCTGCCAATACTATCCCATTAATCAGCACTGATACCTGGCTGGCAAAAATTACCGAGACCGGGCAAACACTATGGACAAAGACCTATGGCTCTAACCAGAACGACTGGATAAATGAAATAGTTGTCTGTGCAGATGGCGGATACTTATTAGTAGGAGGCACAGAGGCCAATGTCAACGAAATACCAGGCGCAGGTAAGGGCTTTATAGATATTTATATAATAAAAAC
>CALRLN020000004.1:0-44896 GCA_943368675.1 Chitinophaga pinensis
TGCATCGAGCTATAGAAGAATGGTAGGGCATTTTACTGACGATGCCCGCGTGCTTGAATTTGTGAACTCTAATGACCTGGAGAGACTGGCACAAAAAGGCACTAGCTGCCCGGACCACTTCTTACGCACCAAAATCCGCCCTCTTGTATTAAAAGGTACTGATAAAGCAGAAATAGAAGCACAATTTGAAGCATACAGAGCTGAATATGTTGCTTATTATGAGCGTTGCAAACATACGAATAGTCCGGCAGTGAGAGACACCAATCCCGTAGTAATTCTATATCCCGGTGTAGGAATGTTTTCTTTTGCCAAAGACAAACAAACAGCAAGGGTGGCTGCTGAATTCTATACCAATGCTATTAATGTAATGAAAGGAGCCGAGGCCATCTCTGAATACGTAGGATTAGATGAACAGGAAGCTTTCAATATTGAATACTGGTTGCTGGAAGAGGCCAAGCTACAACGTATGCCTAAGCCTAAATCATTATCGGGTAAAATAGCTTTTGTAACGGGGGGTACCGGTGGTATCGGAAAAGCGATTTGCGAAGAATTATTAGTAGAAGGTGCCTGCATTATAGCTGCGGACCGTGACCGACTGGAGGAAACTCAAACTGAATTGCGCAAGAAATACGGTAAAGACGTAGTGCTTACAGTAAACATTGATGTAACTCAACCTGAATCAATTGCGGAAGCGCTCAAACAAGGAATATTGCAATTTGGTGGGGTAGATATCGTGGTGAATTGCGCCGGATTATCTATTTCCAAACCATTGGAAGACCATACCTTGGCAGATTGGAATATATTGCAGGATGTGCTGGTAAAAGGGCAGTTTCTGGTATCTCAGGAGTCTGTTAAGATAATGCGTAAACAGGCCCTGGATGGTGATATTGTAAATATTGCAAGTAAGAATGCCTTATTTGCAGGCCCTAACAATGTGGGCTATGGTACTGCCAAAGCTGCACAGGCACATATGAGCCGCTTGCTGGCTGCCGAGTTAGGCAAAGATAAGATACGGGTAAATACGGTTAATCCTGATGCGGTATTACGTGGTAGCAAGATATGGGAAGGAGATTGGGCCGAAGGCCGTGCCAAGGCTTATGGTATAAAGGTAGAAGAACTCCCGAAAATGTATGCAGCACGCACCCTTCTGAACGAGGAAATACTAACCGAAGATATTGCCAAAGCCGTAAGAGTGTTTGTAGATGGCAGTTTGTCAAAATCAACAGGAAATATCCTGAATGTTGACGGCGGGGTAGCAGTTGCTTTTGTAAGGTAAGCCCACAAGCCAGTTGGCGATCATCCCGACCCTCACCAACTTTGAGGAAGGAGACAAAAAACTATCTTCTAATAATACCTTTATTACCCTTCCCCAACGTTGGGAAGGGCAGGGATTGGGTCTTTTTAAAATTATTCGAAAAAATGTATAAATTACAACTCAACCCTAATGACAAGACACCGAAGTACAAGCAGATTGTACGGTCTATCATCACGGATATAGAGCGAGCAGTTTTAAAGAAAAATGAGCAACTCCCCTCTATCAGCGAATTAAGCGAAGAATATTATCTGGCGCGCGATACCGTAGAAAAAGCTTATCGGGAATTAAAAGAGCAAGGGCATATTACGGCCGTACAAGGCAAAGGTTTTTATATTAATGGTAAAGAACATAGCAAAATGAGAATCCTGTTGATTTTCAATAAGCTTAGCTCCTATAAAAAACTCATTTATTATGCCTTTCTGAAAGTATTGGGAGATAAAGCTACCGTTGATTTACAGATTCATCATTATAATGCGCGCATTTTTGAGGAAATCATAGAAAAGAATTTAGGTAAGTATAATTATTATGTAATTATGCCTCATTTCTTTCCGGAAACTGATAAATCCTTAGCACTAAAAACTATAGAGAAAATTCCTGCCGAAGAATTGATTTTTTTGGACAAGGATTTACCCGAATATAACAAGCCTATCTTAAGTGTTTATCAGGACTTTGAAAATGACATTTTTGATGCTTTAGAATCTGCTAATGATTTACTTGAAAAATATCAGCGCCTGGTGCTGATATTTCCGAGTGATGGTAATTATCCGAAAGAAATTGTAAAAGGCTTCCGTTTCTTTTGTATCAACTCTAATAAAGAATATACTATCAAAGAAAATGCCTTTGACGAAACCCTACAGCCCAAAACGGCTTATGTAGTTGTAGAAGAAACTGATCTGGCCGATCTGATCAAAAAAGCCAGACAGACTAATTATGAAATAGGGCATGACATCGGTATTGTTTCTTTTAATGAAACTACCCTGAAAGAATTATTGGAAATTACTGTTATCACTACGGATTTTGAAACCATGGGCCGCACAGCAGCAGCATTGTTGCTGGACAAAAAACAAATAAAAATAAAAAATCCGTTTTATATTATCCGACGTAAGAGTCTTTAAGTACTATTCAACCAAAACCTATAAAAATGCTTACTACTGATATTATTCAAGACCATAACAAAACCCAGGAAGCTGACCATCAGTTTAAATTAGCTTATATCAGTGAATTACTGGACCGAAAAGGTATTAATGCGCAAAGCATTATTGATAAAATCAAGGCTTTTCAGGTAGCTATTCCAAGTTGGGCTCTGGGCACGGGAGGTACACGTTTCGGTCGTTTCCCTAATGGTGGAGAACCACGAAACCTGGAAGAAAAAATTGAGGATGTGGGTTTAATACATCAGTTGAACGGTTCTTCTAATTCTATTTCTTTGCATATCCCCTGGGATATTCCGTCTGATGCCTCGGCAGTTAAACAATTATTAAAACAGCATCATCTGACTATTGATTCTGTTAATTCAAATACTTTTCAGGACCAGAAGGATCAGCCTTTTTCTTATAAATTCGGATCTTTATCTCATTCGCAATCTGATAGCAGAAATCTGGCTATTGAACATAATATTGCCTGCATAGAATACGGAAAACAATTAGATTCAAAAGTTTTAACCGTTTGGCTGGCTGATGGCTCAAACTTCCCCGGACAACAGCATTTCCGTAAAGCCTACCAACGCACAGCAGATGCCCTGACAAGCATTTATGAAGCTATGCCGTCAGATTGGACTATGCTGATTGAATACAAACCTTATGAGCCGTTTTTTTACTCAATGGTAATACCTGACTGGGGAACTTCTTATTCGCTTTGCCAGCAAATAGGCAAAAATGCACAGGTGTTGGTTGATTTAGGTCATCATTTGCCCAATACCAATATTGAACAGATAGTCGGGCGCCTGATGCACTTCGGGCGTTTGGGTGGTTTTCATTTCAATGGCTCTATGTATGGCGATGATGATCTAACCACTGGAAGCATCAAGCCTTATCAGTTCTTCCTGATATTCAACGAACTGGTAGATGGAATGCAAGACCCGAATGTAAAGAACCCACCATTAGCATGGATGATTGACGCAAGTCATAATACCAAAGACCCTATTGAAGACCTGCTACAATCGGTCAATGCTATTTTATCTACTTATGCCAAGGCTTTATTGGTAGACAGAGTTGCTTTAGCTGATGCTCAGGAAAATAACGATGTATTAAAAGCTGAAGAATTACTAAGGGATATTTTCTTTACAGATGTAAGAGCTCTGGTAGCTGAAGCAAGCCATCAGGTTGGTGGAGCGCTTGACCCTGTGGCTACTTTTCGTAATGCGAAAGTCCGTGAGAACTTAATCGGTAAGAGAGGGAAATTCAGCGTAGCTACAGGTCTGTAAAACCATATCAGAAGATTTTAATGCAAAATACTCATCAGGTCTTGTCTTTCTTTGCAAAACTTGGTGTTATTTTGCATTGAAAGATTAATCTTACTCACCCAACTATTCGTCTATCTAATGAAAAAACTTCTGACCTTTTTAAGTGTATTATGTTTCCCATTGCTGACTTTTGCACAGTTACAAACTGTAGACCCGAAAGAATGGAAACAGTTGTTTAATGGAAAAAACCTTGATGGCTGGCAACCAAAAATCCGGAACCATGCTTTGAATGATAACTTTGCCAATACGTTCAGAGTATCAGACGGAATGATGCAGGTGCGTTACGATGGCTATACTTCATTTGATGAAATGTTCGGACATATTTTCTACAAAGACAAATACTCTTACTACCGTATTGCTACCGAATACCGTTTCGTAGGCGACCAGGCCCCAAATGGCCCTGGTTGGGCAACCCGCAATAGCGGTATTATGATTCATTGCCAGGCACCTGAAACAATGGGTAAAGACCAGGATTTCCCGATTTCGATTGAAGTACAACTCTTAGGAGGTTTAGACAAAGGCAAACGTACTACCTGCAATCTTTGTACACCAGGCACAAATGTATTTTATCAGGATAAACTGGATAAACGCCATTGTATTAATTCGACTTCACAAACTTATAATGGTGACCAATGGGTACGTGCTGAGGTATTGGTTTTAGGTGATTCTCTTATCCAACATTTTATCAATGGTGAAAAGGTATTGGAATATACTAAAACACAAACCGGAGGCGGCAATGTAAGTGGCCATGACCCGGCATTGATGGTAGAAGGTAAGCCTTTATCAGAAGGCTATATTTCTTTACAAAGTGAAAGCCATCCCGTTGATTTCCGCAAAGTTGAAATACTGAACCTTTGCGGTTGTACTGACCCTAAGGCAAGCAATTATAAATCTTATTATGTGAAGTCTGATAATAAGACCTGTGAGTATAAGAAAAAAAGAAAGAAAAAATCCTGAGCGTGCTCTGATATACGCGTCCTTTTAGTATCTGAATCATGAAAGTAGCCCTGTTTATTCCATGTTATGTTGACCAGTTTTATCCTAATGTTGGCATTAATACCTTACAATTATTAGAAAAACTAGGTGTAGAAGTGGCTTATCCGTCACAGCAAACCTGTTGTGGGCAACCGATGGCCAATAGTGGTTGTGAGCAGGACTCCAAAGAGGTATATCACCACTTTGTTGATACCTTTGCTGACTATGATTATATCGTTACTCCATCAGGTAGTTGTACCTATCATGTTAAGAAACATTATGATATAATTGAGCAGACACCCGCCGTGCAAAAAGTAAGAAAAGGGGTATATGAACTGGTAGATTTTCTGGAAAATATACTCAAAGTAGAAGAAATACCCATTGATTTTCCTTATAAAGTAGGTTTGCATTTAAGTTGTCACGGCCAGAGGGGTCTACGCCAGGCCAATGCTTCAGAAATAACCGGAGACAAAGACGGGCAGATTCTGACATTGCTTAAAAAGCTGAGAGGCATTGAAATTACTCAATTAGATCGCAACGACGAATGTTGCGGCTTTGGTGGCTCTTTTTGTATCACAGAAGAGGCCGTTTCTGCCCGTATGGGGCAAGACAGGATATCAGACCATGTGCGCCACGGCACCAAAGTATTGACCGGAGGTGATATGTCGTGCCTGATGCATCTTGAAGGTATAGTAAAAAGGCAACAAGTGCCAATAAAAGTAATGCATATTGCAGAAATTTTGAACGGAAGCCAACCATGAACCACCCTGCATTAGCTGAAAAATTTGCCAAAGATTTTGATAGAACCACCTGGCACGATGAAACATTATGGTTTGTCCGTCAGAAAAGAGACAGAGCCATTTACCCTATTCCTGAATTTCAGGAATTACGACAGCTAGCTTCTCAGATCAAAGACCATACGCTTAGTAATCTGGACAATTACCTGATTGAGTTTGAAGAAAATGCGAGAAAAAACGGTGTGCAGGTACATTGGGCTGCCGATGGTGAAGAACACAACAGGATTGTATTGGGTATTATCCGGAATGCTTCTTCTTTAAAAGGTAAAACAGGGCCTGTCAGAATGGTCAAAAGTAAGTCTATGCTCACAGAAGAATGCCATCTGAATCCTTTTTTGCAAAAAAATGGGGTTGAAGTTGTAGACACAGATCTGGGCGAGCGCATCGTACAGTTCAGAAACGAGCCGCCAAGCCATATTGTAATGCCTGCTATTCACCTAAAAAAGGAAGATGTAGGTGAAACATTTCACGAGCATTTAGGTACTCCTAAAGGAGAAAAAGACCCTCAGGCTTTAACAGAAGCTGCCCGCCAGCATTTAAGACAGAAGTTTGTAGAAGCCGATATTGCCTTAACAGGTGTCAATTTTGCAGTGGCTGAAACCGGTAGCTTTGTAGTATGTACCAATGAGGGCAA
The DNA here is from genome assembly GCA_943368675.1 of Chitinophaga pinensis. Taxonomy (GTDB): domain Bacteria; phylum Bacteroidota; class Bacteroidia; order Cytophagales; family Spirosomataceae; genus Emticicia. The sequence continues at coordinate 6,183 of CALRLN020000004.1, forward strand.
TGCTGATTTAGGTGTAAACCTTGCCAAGGTACATATTGCCTGCATGGGTATGGAAAAACTCATCCCGAAATTAGAACATTTGTCAGTATTTATACGCCTTCTGGCACGCAGTGCCACCGGGCAACCTGTTACTACCTATACTTCGCATTTTACAAGACCTGCCGAGGGCAGAGAAATGCACATTGTGATAGTAGACAATGGCCGCACGCAACAATTGGGTCGTTCTGATTTCAGAAACTCGCTCAAATGTATCCGATGTGGTGCCTGTATGAATACTTGTCCTGTGTATCGCCGTAGCGGTGGCCATAGTTATGACTTTACCGTTCCGGGGCCAATAGGGGCTATTTTATCGCCCAATATAGATTTACACAAATATAGTTCACTCCCTTTTGCCAGTACTCTTTGTGGATCTTGTTCAGATGTATGTCCGGTTAAGATTGATATTCATGTACAACTCTATAAATGGCGGCAGGTGGTTTCAAAAGAAAATGAATTACCTGCGGCAAAAAAATGGGGTATGAAAGGCCTGGCAAAAATGCTGGCTATGCCAAAAGTATATGATTTAGGAGGCAAATTAGCCAGAGGGGCTTTAAGAATATTACCTCATGGCATGACTCACGCCCAAAGCCTGAATCCTTGGGCAATAGCCCGTGAACTCCCTGATGCACCGAAACAAAGCTTTAAGGAATGGTACAGTAAAAACAAAAAGAGCAAGCCCTGACATAAATAAAATGAGTAGCAGAGAAAAAATATTAGCCAGTGTAAAAGCCAATAAACCAGCGTTCATTGATATGCCTATTATCCCGGCTTTTGAAGGTGATGGAAGTATAGAAAGATTCAAAACTGTTTTAACAGGTATTGGTGGCCATGCGGTTGAGATAAATAGCAAAGATGAATGTCAAGAAGTGATTGATACTCATTACGCTGATTTAAAAAACGTTGCTTCCAGACTGGTTAAAACAAGTGTTGAGATTGATACCGCTACTTCTAAAGACGTATTAGAGCAGGTAGATTTGGCTATTATAGAAGGAGTGGTGGGTGTAGCCGAAAACGGAGCCATCTGGGTACCTGAAACCAATATGATTAACCGGGCCTTGCCTTTTATTACACAGCATCTGGTTTTAGTACTTGATAAGACAAACATAGTGGCTAACATGCACGAAGCCTATAAAAAATTGGATACTATAGGCAATTATGGCGCATTTATAGCTGGCCCATCCAAAACCGCTGACATTGAGCAAGCTTTGGTGATAGGGGCGCATGGTGCGAGGAGCATGATGGTGATTTTGTATTGAAAAACAATCATCATTATCCGTAGACGCCAACATGTCTCTACGGATAATGATGATTAAAATATTATGTTTGTTTGCAAAATCACCTTTCCAATTTACGTTTTAATCTTTGCCTAGGCCCTCGAAGACGCCAACATAACACCTCTACAAACAAAAAAAATCTACTCCTTTGGCTTAGCTTTCGCTTTATCAATCACTGCCTCCGCAGAGCTTACTGCCATTATACCAAAGAAACCCACCGCTTTCTTAGTAGATTTCGAATTATAATTAATAATATTGGTTGGTATATTAGACAACGGCGTGGCGAAAAGTCCACCATTGTTAGAAACCTGCTGTACTATTTGCAAATAATAAAACTGCTCTCTCGTAATTGAATATAAATCAACTGTAAGCGTATCTTTATCTGAATATAATTCTCCTCCCAACGATTGACGGATAGGTAATATAAACAATAAACCATCTGTCTTTGAACCCGGGCTGAATCCGGCATCATAGGCTACACTTATCTGGTTCGATTTATTGAAGTATACGTGATTCTTAGCCGATTTTATCCAGTAGCAATCTCCTTCTCCCTCAAAATCATGCGCATAGAATTGTGGTTGAAAACCCTCTTGCGGGCCGTTATCAGGTTTTATCGGAAACTTCTCTACTTTATAATCTATTGAGTCAATTTTAGGTACGCGATTCAGTTTCGATACAGAGACATACTCTTCTCCCTGATATTTAACATACAAGGCATATTGTTTACCAAGTTTATTCAATGGTTTGGTTTTGCCGTCATACACGTAGTTCCCGTCATTTTTTATATCTATAAACTCATGAGCTACACTGTCTTCATCAAACACTGTTACAGTGGCCCCCAAAGCAGGCTTAACGGGTGAATTATCAAAATAAGCTTGTGATAGGCTCAGCTTAATGGTCTGTGTCTGGGCTTTGTTATTAATCAGGGCATCAACAGTCAATTGCGAAACGCCTTCCTGTACATCAATATCAACTACATCTTCACACGAAAAGAGTGAGACCGAGACAATTGTTATCAGAATGCTTAATAATATATGTTTCATTGTTTTATGTCTTGTTATATTGTCGGATTTATCAGAATTTGAAATTGTATGTTACGGCAGGAATAATCGTTCCGAAAACAGCATATCTGACTGCTTCGGTTTTAGTCTGGTCATTTTCATTCTGGCGTACAAAGACTGAGAAAGGATTACGACGATTGTAAACGTTATATATTGAGAATACCCACTCACTTGTGCCTCTCTTGAATAAAGCGTGTTTATTCTGTCGCGTGGCCGATATATCCAAACGATGTGAAGCCGGTATACGGTAGGAATTGCGGGTATCGTAATAATTGTGAGGCAGAGCAATATCCTGCCACACATATTTATTGGTAGGGAAGCTGGCAGGCGTACCCGTACTAAGAGTGAAATTGGTTGAGAATGTCCATTTGCTGTTCAAATCGTATATCCCGACAATGGCTACGTTATGTGTTTTATCAATTCTGCTCGGAAACCATTCATTCAGATTCAGGCCAGGAATCTTTCTTTCTGTGCGTGCTAAGGTATAACTAACCCAACCGTTAAATTTACCTTTGGTTTTCTTTACATAAAACTCTGCCCCATAGGCTCTGCCATCTCCAAATAACAAATCCCCTTCTACACTCGGATTCAGTAATAAATCTGCATTGCGTATGTAGTCAATCTGGTTATAGAGTTTCTTATAATAGACTTCCACTGAGGTCTCATACATATTATCATCCAGATTATGGAAATAACCCAGGGCCACCTGATCGGCCATCTGAGGTTTGATATTATTACTACTTGGTGTCCAGACATCTAAGGGTGAAGAAGCCGTTGTATTTGATAACAGATGCAGGTACTGTACTAACCGGTTATAACTTAGTTTAATAGAGTTATTTTCGCCTAAACCGATATTGGCAGCAAAGCGTGGTTCGAAATTACCATATTTCTTGATAGATTGTCCCCAATTGAAAGGAGTGCTACCCGTTACAGGCCGACGTTCTCCCGCAGCAGGGGCTTCGCCCAGTTGCAAAGCATTACCTTTACCTAAGTAATCATACAAAGAGTAACGCAAACCGTATTGCAATGATATTTTTGAGTTGATTTTCTGCTCATTGCCTATATATAAAGCTGCTTCCGAAGCAAATTTGTCGTCCAGCCCAATCGCTCTTTCTACACCGCCTGAAATGGCTACTGCCTGTCCCGGATTAAATGTATAATAAGTAAGTTGTCCGCCAAAAGTAATAGTATTGTTGGCATTCGGATAATAGGTAAAATCAGGCTTAATACTATAGGTGATAATATTAGACTTCCACCTGAAAGCATCTTGTGTATTCTTTTTCTTTAAATCAGACTGTAGTGAATAATCGTAGTTACTATAGAAGATAGTATTATTCAGGAATAATTTATTATTAAATACGTGATTCCAGCGCAAACTTGTAGTAGCATTGCCCCAGTTAAAACCAAAATCTGCACCAAAGGTATCTCTACCAAAATAGCCGGACAGGAAAAGTGTATTTTTATCATTTATACGCACATTGCCTTTTGCCGTAAAATCATAGAAATAGAACCTTGAGCCTTTTAAATCATCTTTCAGGAAAGGTTTAGCCAGAATGTCAATATATGAGCGACGGAGTGCTACTATAAAAGAGCCTTTATCCTTAAAAATAGGGCGTTCATACGTAAACCGTGAAAAAATACTCCCGATACCTCCGGAAAATTGTGGCTTTTTAGCATTTCCTTCTTTCATCCTTACATCTAAAATAGAAGAAACCCGACCACCGTATTGCGCAGGTATTCCTCCCTTAATAAGCTTTACATCCTTTACCGCATCAGGATTAAAAACTGAGAAAAAGCCAAATAAGTGTGAAGAATTATATACAGGCGCTTCATCTAGTAAAACCAGATTCTGGTCGATGCCTCCACCCCGGACATTAAAGCCGGAAGCACCTTCGCCAACTGATGTTACTCCGGGCAAATACTGGATGCTCTTGATTATATCCACTTCGCCCAGCAAGGCCGGCATTTTCTGAATAGTTTTAATATCTATTTTATTAACCGACATTTCAAGACCTTTTACATTTTCATCAGCCTTTCTGCTGGTTACCACTACCTCTTGCAGGACCTTTGAATCATCTTTTAGCTCAATATCTAATTTCAGGTCTTGTGTGTTAAGGTCAATTGTTTTCAATACTCTTTCATAACCTACATACGTAAATACTAAATTATACTGAGCCCTGGGAAGTGTAAGTGAATAAAAGCCATATGCATTGGTTGTAGTACCTGTTTTTATCTCCTGTACATATACCGAAACCCCAATCAGCCCTTCGCCATTGGCAGCATCCTTTATATAACCACTAACCGTAAATTTTTCTTGTGCATGCAGTTGTACAAAGCAAAATAAACTCAAAATAAATAGGAAGATTTTTTTCATAAATTGGATTTTTTCAAGCAATTACCGTTGATAGTAAATGTTTTACAGTGAAATAATAAAACAAAACTTAGTTGGCAGTAAATGTATTAACGTTTACGCATGACAGAAAGTTTTATATGATAAAGCAGATTTTTTTGATGATGAACGTTGGTTCCTGAAGAGTAAAAAGGGGTATATCACCAATTTTCAGAGAGAAAGTAAGATATTAGTTATAAAACATCCGGTGTTTACTTGTAGAGTTTATATCGAACCAAAACCCGCATTACTACTTTATTGAAACAGATGATAGATAATGGCTGTATTGGATACAAAGAATGAGAAAGTCGGGAGAATATTATCCTTTAATCAATAAAAACGGATTACGAAACTAATAATGAGGATTACCAGGCTTTAACCTGAAAGGTGTAATAGAGACCTCAACTTTATTTATTGATAAAGAGAAAAAAACTAATAATCAGGTATCTCCTCTCTTCAACCACTTGTGATGTGGAGTAGGTTGAAAGTCTGCCATCTGGTGTAATAAATCATCAATATTATCTGATACCAGCAACAAGTCGCGGCTTTCCTGTTTCAGAAAGCCCTCTTGTACCATTACCTCTAATTGTTTCAATAAGAAATCATAAAACCCGTTGACATTCAGAATGCCAATAGGTTTTTTATGTAAACCCAGTTGTGCCCAGGTCAATATCTCAAAAAGTTCGTCAATACTACCATAACCACCCGGTAGGGTAATGATACCATCACATAGCTTTTCCATCAGCGCTTTGCGCTCATGCATTGATTCAACCACATGTATCTCGCTTAGGCCTTTATGCCCCACTTCCATTTTCACTAAAAAGTCCGGGATAACACCTGTTACTTTTCCACCATTGGCCAATACTGCATCGGCTACTACTCCCATCAGGCCAACACTTCCCGCACCATATACTAAGGTAATATTATCTTTGGCGAACCTTGCTCCCAAAGCCTCGGCGGCTTCCTTAAAAGCAGGATTTTTACCGACATTGGCACCACAATACACTAAAATGCTTTTCATTTGCTTATTATAATTGCTCTTTATTTATACAAGGTAAGCTATGTAAAAAAATAAAACCCAACAATGTGCTGGGCTTATTTGTTCGCTAAATTTGTCAGGAAAAAAAATCTTTGATTTTCAATGGCTTTTTTCCTAAAATCTTTGTGAAACAATATAAAATTTGATTCAAGACCTTAGTATAATTTTCTTGCAATTTATAGACTTAGATGTAATAATGCAAGAATTTTTTCAGAAGAGACTTCCCTGTATAACCTGTGGTGTAATCTTTGGTTCCTGTATACGTAGATTGTTATAAGTATTCAGTTTTTTTATCCAGTATTGCGCCAGTTCCGGAGCATATTTATTCTCACCACAGTGAATAAATATATAGATATTTTTCAGTCCTCTCTTTATCCAGTCTGTTATTCTGAGGCACCATTCGTCAGTTCTGGTATAATCTGTCGGGTGTAGTTCATTGCCTACAAAGCGTAGCATCAGGCTATTATCTGTTAATGTCATGTGCAGTACGTCTCTTCTGCCGGATACATCAGACATTACAGTACCTACTCCCAATTCAGCTAACATTGCTGAGGTTTCCTGCCATACTTTATTATTTGTAAACCATTGCTCATGCCGGAATTCTACTGAAACCGGAAGGTTCTTAGGCAAGGATTTTAAATAACTTTCAAGGGTTTTCAGTTTTTTAGGCTCAAAAGCCGGAGATAGTTGCAGGAAAGTTCTACCCAAATTATCTCCTAATTGTAAAACAGCATTACAAAATTCTTCTGTCTGCATATCTGCTCCCATCAACTGGCGGTCATGGCTGATAGTCTGAGGGAATTTAGGGCAGAACTTAAAGCCTTTCACAGCTTCTTCATTCCAACGGGTAGTCATCGCAGGTGTTGGAATCTGATAGTGCGTTACATTCAGTTCTATAGTATTGAATTGCCGGGTATAATAATGGAGAAAATCCTTTTCCCTGGCATTTGATGGATATATTTTACCCACCCAGTCTTTCATAGCCCATATCGGTGGGCCTATATATACCTCAACAGGATTGTCAGTGCTTTTTGATGAAAGTATTTTGTCTGTAAACGGATTTTCAGAGGGGAGCGTAAAGTCTACTCCTGAAACGTCCGGTAATTTTCCGAAGTCCATTGGTGCGTTTTTTTATAGAGGCTTCCGCCTGAAGTTATGTGATATTTCTTTTAGTTTAACACATATATACGACACTCATGCTGCGCCGAATAATGTGCGGTATCGAAAAGCAGCTTAAGCGGGTGGTTAAAAGTCACCTCTCTTAAAACATGCTCATCTATCGGATTGTTTGGGTTAAGATTAGCTACAAACACATATTTTGTATAGTCTTGCAATGTCCAGACCATTAATTGCTGATTTTCCTTAGGCTCTGCCAGCCATCGTACTTCCCTGCCTTTGATTTCATCCCAGATATTTTCGGCCAATGTGCGCAACTCTCCAAATATAGCAAATTGCTCAAAGTTTTTGCCCCAGCTAAAAGCGCCATGCGTTACTTTATCTGCCTCTCTATCATCCTGAATTTCGAAAACATATAATTTGGTATATTCTTCATTAGGCCCTCTTTGCAGATGCAGGTTGCGGGTCTCAAATCCAAGACTCATATAACTTGGCATATCTGTCAGAAACAAAGCCACAAAAAAACGCAAATGATTGCCTGTCTGATAAAGCCCATCATAACGAGGGTCATCTTTATCGGCAGTAATGAGTGTATAATTAGGTGCAAATTTTCTGGTTTTAAGCCATTGATAGTACTTCTCTGTTTTCTGCATATATTCGTCCGAACCTACTACCGTCGATTGCAAATCGCCCAGTGTAGAGTCGGCCTCTATGGCTTCCAGGTGTTGTAGTTCATCGCCATAGCTCATAGAATCCGGTTCTACCAGGAAAGTTTCAGCAAAAAAACCAAAGTATGCTACTCCCTGTTGCTGAATGTATTTCTTAACCGCTCTTAATGGGTCATAATACTCGTCAATTTGCTGTGGTACACCCTCTGCCCTCTGTTGAATATGCGCCATATCGCCCCGCATAAAATCAAAATTGTAAACTTTCTGGCACTCATGGATCTTCTTAGAGAAGAAATTCCAGACAGGCTTATTAGGGCTATTAAAATCTAATTGCCATTGGACATTATCATTTTTTGAATGATAGAACTTATACCGTGCTAATGGCCCGAATACCCTCGACATAGGCTGAGGCTCATCAAATTCATAAGTGTACCAGCGATTCCCGTTATTATCAAGAATATATTCTTCATGATTTATGTGCAAGCCTCTGTAAGGTGGGGCAATGGTCATCGGAAGTGTTTCGTATCCCTGATACACAATTTCCTGCATCAGCTCTATTCTGCGGCGTAAACGGCCCTGATAATCGGCCTTATGCCCAAAAAGAATTTCTGAACGCTGATCGTCCGTAAGAATGGGTATTTCAGGAGAGAAAAAAACATTTCTTGAATAAGACAGCGGTGAACCGTTAGCTGTACCATGCCTATGCAGGTATAACCAGATAATTTCTTCAATTTCACGATAGAGGGTCTCTGAATGGCTCGAAATCCTACCTCCTACCCGTCTTATCCACTCAAAAAACCTTGGATTGGCAATTACCATTTCCGAAAATCTATCGGTATGGGGTATTACATCCATGCCAACACTTTTGCCCATAGCATGAAGCATATTTACCACAAAAACCAGTTGTTTTTCAACAGTATTTAATTGGGGAATGGCAGTGCATAACTCCTGACTGAAAAACTGCGGATTGATATTGAAGCTTGTTATTCCATAGAGGCTTCCAACTACACCTGGCTCCCATATAGGCAACAGGTGAATAGAGTCCTGAGATTTTGGTAGGGTTAAGGCATATTTAATGACATTAAAGAAATTACCAATGGTACGTACATTGATACCCACCATATTTGACTTCTTTAGCCAACTTCCATCTGTATAGTGACCTACCGGGCTTTGAATATGCTGATTAATATCTAAGGCTCTTTGTATTGTTTCGGCTCCAAACCGACGTTGAAGGATATCCAGAATTTCATATACATTGAGTTGAACAGCTATTTCTGGCAGGAGATTCTCGATATAAGACGTCTGATGTGACGTGTATTTATCTTTATATATGTAATGATTCTGACGCCACAAATCGAACATCATTGGCCTGGCGAGTGTATCAGTTGTCATCAGTCGATACTAATGGGTAATATACAAAGTTAGGGAATCGGAACAAAATACAAGAATTTATAGTTGTTTTTTATCAGGCGGTAAGTCATAATTGATTGACTGACAACCATAAAAGGCAAGATTTTTGCAGTTTTGGAGTTTAAATTGTGGGGAGAACTTCCAGTTCGCCATAGGTATAGAGTCTGCTCTTTATAATATGTGTACTCTTGAAAATAATTTATGCCACGAATTAATAGTTATACATAGAATCTGATAAAATATGTTTATCTAATCTTTTGTATATAAGGCGGCGAGCTGAAAGTTCATACTAAGACTAAAGAAACATAGTATCAACAAAATATTTATCACAAGTTCCAACCATTTTGAAAAATTTGGGGTCTTTTTCAATAAACCCTCTTTTTAATCCATACGGTTGGATAAAAAAACTTACCCTTTTCATGCACCGTGATTATGATTTAGTGCAGGCTTGCATTCGGCAAGAAAGGATTGCGCAGCGACGGCTCTATGAGTTGTTTGCGGGTAAGTTGCTTGTTACTTCTATGCGATACATGAAAAACAGGGCTGATGCAGAAGATGTTTTACAGGATGCGTTTATTAAGATTTATCAGAAGTTGCCCACTTTCCGGTTTGATTGCCCTCTGGAAGCCTGGCTTAGAAAAATAGTAGTAAATACGGCCTTAAAAGAATTGCAGAACCAGCCAAACTGGATGCAGCATACTGACAGCGAACTGGTAAGTGATTCGGTAGAAGACAAAGATTTTACCCTTGCAAATTTTCAGTTTGCACAGTTAATGGAAATGGTAAACAGCTTGCCGGACGGTTGCAGAACCATATTTAACCTGTATGCGGTAGAGGGGTATCAACATAATGAAATAGCTGAATTATTGGGTATCTCTGAGGGAACCTCAAAGTCTCAGTACTCAAGGGCAAGAACACTCCTGCAACAAAAACTGGGCAGCAGCGGACGCAAAGTGGAAAACAAAACCCCGGTCAATAAAATATAAATTAAACACTCTTGAATACACGAACACAATAGTTTCGTGATAAAAACAAATGGAATTTCAAAAACAAAACAATTTTGAAGAAGAATGGAGGAAGGCATTTGAGGATGCTTCGTTACCTCCTTCAGATGAATTGTGGGGACGCATTGAGTCAGAGTTAGATAAGAAGAAGAAACGTCCTTTTTTATTTTTTCTTAAACCATCACTAATGGCAACGGGTCTGGCAGCAGCGCTGGCATTAGTGTTAGGAAGTATTTTATTCTTTAACCGGGAAACAAAGACAGATGTAGCACAAAGTACATCAACACCTGCACAAGTTAAAGAAATGCCCGTAGCTTCAGAACCCGCTATCCCTGCAAAAACGATAGAAGCACCGATAACTGGCCAGGAAACTTTAGCCTCGGCAGAAACTTTAACAAAAGCGAAGAGCAACAGAAAAGGTACAAATACGATAAACAATACCTCTGGTTTCTCTGATTCACTTGTTATTGCTTCGGTAAATGCACGTAAAACTGAAAGAAGAGGTACTAATCTACCGCCGTTAAATATTAATGACTCAGTAGTAGATTCGGATAATAAGAGTATTGCCAGTACAAATCCGGATAATACCCGTAAAGGAGCGATTGCCACACTTAGTCCTGAAGCATTGACTGATACCAGAGTTACCCTGGCAATTGTTGATAATCTGGAAGGTAAAAAATATCGTTACTTTGGTAGCAGATATACGCTGAACAGAAATAAACTGGCATTTGATGCAGAGGCGCTTGAAAACACAGATAATACTTCACTTGCATCTAATGAGTCGAAAGTCTGGGTCGGTTTGCAATCAGGTGTTGCGCCATTTGACCCTAATATGAAATTTGGTAATCTTAACAGTTTAGCATACAGTTCAGCGAATGAATATGCACAACTGGCTAATAGTTCTGTTACCAACCCGGGTAGTAAAGATGTGCAGGTTTCAAGACCACAGAATGACATCAAGGCAGGCTTAGCTATTAATAGTGGTGTGGCAGTAGGGTACAAAATTGCTAAGAAATGGCACTTAGAGAGTGGCGTAAGATATTTGAGAGGCAACTCTACTTTAGAAACCAATACTTATGCATTTCAGAACAATGGCTATGTAAATACTTTCTTAGGTAATTATTTACTGCAAAATTCTGCCAAAGACTATTCGCAGGTAGCAAACAGCAATACGGTTGTAGCAGATGCATCTAAATTTGGCAATCGATACGAGTATCTGATGGTGCCGATGCAGGTAGGATACGAGATTGGAATCACCAAGAAATTAGGGTTGAATTTACTGGCGGGCTTCTCGACTGACATATTCTTACAAAACAGTATTTTTACTGACAATGGTCTGGTGAGAGGAAAAAACACTATCAATACTGACAACAAGATTTACAAACCTGTCAATTTCAGTGGTTTAGGTGGTTTAAGAGCCAGCTATATGATAAGTAAACACTGGCAGGCTAATATCGGCACATCCTATCAGCGGGCCTTATTCTCAGGTATGAATTCGTCGGTAGATCTGAATATGAAATTACAAATGTTTGGACTCAATTACGGCTTTAATTATCGGTTTTAAGAAACAGAAAGGCCTTTCCCGTTGGGAAAGGCCTTCTTTTATTCAGTTAATTTTGTTCTTACTCATATATTCCAGATACTTCACTATTTCTTCGGCCTCCTTAGGTTTTATGCCCAGGTTCGGCATTTTCACTTCGTTACGATAAGCTTCGGGATGCTGAATAAAGGCTTTTAAATCTTCCGGTTTCCAGTATTCTGTTACGCTTTTCGGGAAATTCAGTTCAGGGCCCATTTTACCCCCTATTTTATTAATACTATGGCAGGTCTGGCATCGGCTTTTAAATAATTCATACCCGGCCCTGGCTGATTCTGCCTTTGGTACCAAGGCTGCATCATTTTCATGCAAAGGCGCTAAATGTATCTTTACCAGATTATAGGGCCATTTATAATCTACATCGGCAGGAGATACGCCCTCATATACTACATAAAAAGGCTCCATTTTTACTTCCTGACCGTTTTTCATCAATATTTCCCATTCTCTATCCTTTGGTGCATCCACATCGCTTACAGCCAGATATGCTTTCGAAGAAAGTAATTCTTCAAGAGGCATTTCGGGTTTATATCCGTCTTCACATTCAAACACAACTTTGGTTTCGGCAGGGTTCTGGTTTTTAGCTGAAGAATAATTTTCTAATATTTCCTTTAGCGGAATAACATTGTATCGTTTTTTCTTTGCATAAACAGGGTCTTCATTTACCGTAACTACCTGTGTTTTTTCTAATAAACCCTTTTCTTTCAGTTCTGATAAATCAATCGAGATAGAATCTGTTGAGCTTAATAAAATAGGTTCAGGTTTAGCTACCTGCAAGGAGTCGGTCTTAGATGATTCTGATTGCGTGCAAGAAAGATAAATAAGAGGCAGTAAGAAGATTAACAAAACCTTTTTCATCGGTCAAAATAGGGATAGAATTGGTATCAGGTTTAAAATTAGCTTAAAATATCCGACCTGAAAATCAAATTTGATTTTTTTTATAAAAGCGTTACTTTTAGCCTGCAATTTTAAAACTTTACCTATGAACAAAATCACTACCGGGAAAATACTCTTCCTATGTCTGCTTGCCTAGGTCTCTCTGGCACAATTTCACCAATGGGTTTATCGGGCAAATAACAATTTAATAAGAGAAAGGGCTTGTTTTTAATCTCTCTGTTTCCACAATTAAGCTAATTAAATCAGATTTTTCTCATTCCCATCTCTACTGTCTTTCCATTTTCCAATCTTATTATCTTATCTACACAGGCAGGTATTTCATCAGGATAGTGTGTTACATAAACCAGCGTTTTATTGAGTGCAATTACCAGTTCATCAACCAGATCTCTGAAATAAACCATGTGGTTATAATCAAGCCCCTGGCAGGGCTCATCCAATAATAGTAAAGACGGATTTTTAACTAAGGCCCGTGCTAAAAATACCTGCCTTTGTTCACCCGAAGAAAGTTGCGTAATCTGTTGGTTTGCTAAATGATGAATATTCAATAATTTGAGATAGTCTTCAACAACAGCATGTTCTTCTGAAGTCAGTTTTTTAAATAATCCTGCCGAATCAAATAAACCGGAAGCAACCGCTTTCCACACTTCGGTATGGCGATTAAAATACAAATGCAATTCAGGTGAAACATAGCCTATGCGCTGTTTAATATCCCATATACTTTCGCCTGTGCCACGCTTCCAATCAAATAATTCATAATCATTCTGATAGCCTTGCGGATTGTCCGCTGTAATCAGGCTTAATAAAGTACTTTTACCTGAGCCGTTCGGGCCCATCAAAGCCCACTTTTCCCCTTTTTTCACCTGCCAGTTTACACCATCTACTACATTTTTATTTTTGTAGGTGACAATAACATTACGCATATTAATTGCGTACTTAAAATCATGCTTTGGCGGATTACTCTCTATCTTCTTTAATATTTCGGAGTATAATAGTTTTTCTTTAGTTGTACTCTCAAGTATAAACTGAAATGGTTTGGCGTAGGTATTCACTATGCTGCCCTCTTTCAGCTCTATGATATTGGTAACACAATCAGGAATTTCTTTTGCTGAACTCACCATGATAATCTGAATGCCTGATTGTGCGACCTGGTTTAGCACTTCATGCAATGTATGACGGCTTTCTACATCTAAGCCAATAAAAGGATTATCTAAAAGCAGAAACCTGGGTCTTTTTAGCAGGGATAAGGTAATTAGTGTGCGGCGTGTCTCTCCGTTCGACAGTGTAACAATACTCCGGTCTAACAGATGGTTAATTTTCAACAGGCTTGCCACTCCGGCTATTTCTTCATCAGAAAATTCGGGGGGAGGTAATTTGATTGAATTTTCATTTACCGTTCCAACAGGCTTAATTCTGTTTTGAAGAATTTCGATTACCGTAGGTGCAATCTCAGCGTCCATCGAGTTAAAACGCTGCTGGTAATATTGTGTGGCTGACTGAACAATCCGGTTAAAACTATAATCTTTTGCCACAAAAGCTATTTCTGAATAATGGGGTACAGAAGCCGTGCCTTTAAACGGAAATATCTTCCCGGCTATCACTTCAAGTAGCGTGCTTTTGCCTGCTCCATTCTCGCCGATTATTGCCCAGTTTTCATTTTTATTGATTTGCCAATGAATATTATGTAAGACCGGGCGGTCTCCCTTTTGTACAGATACTTTATTTAATTCGATCATTTGGTCAGAGATAGCCTATACTCACGGGGGCTTTTGCCCTTAAGCTGCTTAAAAGTTTTATTGAAATGTGAAATGTTGTTGAAGCCTACTTCAAAACAAATATCTGCAATAGAAAGATTTTCGAATAATAGTCTGCAAGCCTGATTAACCCTATATTCGTTCACGAAGTCTGTATAGGTGATGTGTGTAATTTTCTTAAAATACCGACAAAAAGAGGGTACTGTAAGACTTACCAAATCAGCTACAACCTGAATGTCTATAGGCTCACGATAATGATGCTCTACATATTCATATACTCCATTGATACGGTTCTCATCTTTATGACTAAAATCAAACAAGGCTTCAGGCGAATTCAGAGCTGTGTATTCGGTAGTAGTAGCAAGAGTCTGAAAAATATTCAATAGCTCTACCAATCGCTCAAAATGCGGAAGACTGAGCATTTTCTGTAATTTGGCTGCAACCAGTTTTTTAGCTTTACCATGAAAAGACAATCCCTGCTTAGCTTTTTCAAACAAGTATCTTATTTGCTGCATTTCAGGCGTAGATAAGAAACTTTCACCCAGAAAATCTTCTCTTAGTTGTACTACAATTTCTTCATGTTCGCCAATTACACCATAGCCAAAACCTGTATGCGGCAGGTTCGGGCCAATAAAAACCAGTTCGCCCTCCTCGTAATTTGTCAGGTGCTGGCCTATATGTAATTTCCCGGAACCTTTACGTACAAAAACGATTTCATATTCGGGATGGTAATGCCAGAAGAATCTGTCGTTTTCTGATTTCCAGTGAATGAGACGAAAAGAGCTACCAGTATCGGGGGAAATTTTCTCATACTCTACTTTCATGCTTTATTATCATTATCAGTAAAACAAATTTATAAAATATGTTAATAAAGTACAAGTATTTGATAATGATGGAATAGTTTATTGCAGAAAAATACCTCAATTTTGTAGCTGTAATAACACTATTATTTACGCCTTTCTTCAGACAAATATACTTTACCTATGATAATTGAATTAGCGAAGCCAAGGCTTCGCTTTTTTATTATATGGTGTTTTTCTTAATTTTCAGGAGCAACTATTAGCTTTTTGTCATAAAATTTCTACTTTTATGACGTCTATATCCTAAAATTTGATAGCCAGATTTTTAACACTCATTCTTATTCTATGCATTACCGAAAATATTTCGGCACAATATATCTTTGATAATATTAAGGCAAAAGATGGGTTATCCTATAAAAATGTTATAGCTATTTTACATGATAGCGAAGGATACTACTGGTTTGGTACACCTAATGGACTTAATCGGTTTGATGGTTCTACCATTAAAATATTTAATACAGCAAATAAGAATACTCCCGGATTAGCTGATGACCATATTTCTTCAATGGTTGAAAATACAGATGGTAAGATATGGCTGGCTACACCTCAGGGGGTAAGTATTTTTGATAAATGGAAGCAAACTTTCACTTCTGCTGTTTTCGAAAACCACTCAAAGCCACTGAATATCATTAAGCTTTTTCAAGACAACCTGAAGATAATCTGGGGTTTTACTTATGATGAAGGCTTGTTTTGGTTTGATAAGAAAAAACAAAAATTTGTACACTTTGCAGGAGATTCAATCCTTAAAAACATTGGTATTTTCAGATTAGGTATAGCGCATGATAGCCTTCGCCATGGTTTTTGGGTAACCACTGAGCACGGGCTGCATTTTGTTGATTACGCTGCCTCAAAAATCTATAACCAGGCCAATAATCCGAAGCAATGGGAGGTCCTGAATAATCAGCATATGATTAATGCAGTAGCACTTGACAAAGAAAATAATATATGGTATAGTGATAATACCGATAAAGCTTTTCATTATTTTGATTTTACTACTAAAAAAGACAAACGGTGGGGAGAGTTACTCAAAAAGCCTTATATAGAATTTGGCGATGGAGCAAATAAGCTCTTTGTGGACTCACAGGGCACACTCTGGATTTCATCCTGGAAATACCGGGCATTTTATTTGAAAAAAGGTGCACAAGACATCGAGCAATTTGAGTACTCTATAGCTGATCCTAATGACCTCGGATACGGCTATTTTTATGACTGCTATGAAGATAACAAAGGCACGGTTTGGGTTGGAACATTGAATGGAGTAAGCCGTTGGCGGATGAATCATGCTTTAGAGAATATAATCCATATACCTAGCTATAAGGCTTATATTGATGTAGAATTCGCTGCAATTAACGATATCTATCTGGGTGAAAATGGTGAATACTGGATAGCTAAAGAGGATGGCCTATTTTATTTGAACAACCTGCGGGCTACTCCCGAACGGTACTTTCTTTCACCAACTGTATTAAGCAAAAATGAGATATTAAGTGCTACGGCAGTAAATAATGAAATCTGGTGCACTACTTATTATGGCCTGATAGCTTTTAATCCGGCCACGAAACGGTTTCGCAACATTGATATACCCGGTCTAAAAGAAGGAACAGCGTCAAGACTTCATGAAAACAGACCTTATATCACCAAGGTTTTTAAATCTCAAGGTATTTTACCTGCTGACGAGGAAGCCAATACACTGTGGCTACATGTGTATAAAGATGGGTATTATACCTTTAATATTAAAACGAAACAAACTAAAAGGTATCCGATAGAAGGAGATTACTGCCAGCAGATTTATCAGAAAAATCCCGGACAAATGTTTGTTTCTATGGGAAGCACCCTCTGGTTTTTTGACAAAAATCAGCAAAAATTCATCAGGCTTGTGGCAGAATGCTTAAAAGACCTCTATTTTTTCAACGTAGTGCAAGATAAGGATGGGTATCTATGGATAGGTACCAACAAGGGCATTCATCAGATAGACACCCGGGGTAAATGCCTTTATAAAATGACTACGTCTGAAGGCCTAAGCGTAAATAGTATTTCAGAATTAGAGTTTGACCAACTAAATAACCTCTGGATTGGTACCCATGGCGGAACATTGGGCTATCTGAACACCCATACAAAAACCTATGCTGTTTTTGATTTTAACACACGCCTGCCGTTTCATGAGTATTGGGCAAATTTCAGGCAGAATACAAAAACCGGAAAATTTACTATTTCTGTCTTTGACGAGATACTGGTAATAAATCCGCAGAAATTACAACACAAGGAAGCATTACAAAAACCAATTATCAACGATATAAGGGTTTTTGAAAAAGAAATGCCTTTCACTGAAAAAGACAGACTTAACCTTAGCTATAAGCAGAATTACTTTACCATTAATTTCTCCTCACCCGACCATCGCGATAATGTTGCCTTGCAATATGCCTATAAATTGGAAGACTATGACGACGACTGGATTTACTGTGGCCGCAGGCTATCAGCCTCTTATACAAACGTGCCGGGAGGCAGTTACCGGTTTTTAGTAAAGGTGATTGATAATCAGGGCAAGCGTGAAGAAAAAACTACGGCCTTTACAATCTACGTAAAGCCTCCTTTCTGGGAAACGTGGTGGTTCAGGCTCCTGATGTTTGCGGTATTTTTAGGCATCCTATTCTGGTTCTGGCAATTGTTCAGAAAAAGGCAGGAAGAACGGAAGCTCATTGAGGAAAAAGAACGTAAACTATTAGAGTTCAATAAATTACTGGCCGAATCGAAGCTGACGGCACTTCGAACGCAGATGAATCCACACTTTGTGTTCAATTGTCTGAACAGCATTCAGGAGTGTATCGTATTTGAGAAATATAAAGAAGCCCAGAATTACTTGCAGAAGTTTTCGAGACTGATGCGTCTGGTACTACAAAATTCTGATAAGAGCCTCGTGCCGCTTAGCCAGGAAATCGAAATGCTGAATCTTTATCTGGAATTAGAGAAGCTACGGTTTACCGAGAAGTTTACTTACGAGATTATTTATGATGTAGAGGAAATTGATGCCGAGACTATCGAAATTCCGCCTATGTTATTACAGCCTTTCGTAGAAAATGCGCTATGGCATGGATTGTTACCTAAAAAGGATAATCGGGTGTTAACACTTAATTTTGACTTATTGAATGATGATATTTTAATTTGTAGTATTGAGGATAACGGTATAGGCAGGCAAAAATCTTATCTTTTAAAGAAAAACCAGACCCGCATTAAAAAACATGAGTCAAAAGGTATAAGAATTACACAAGATCGATTGAATCTGATAAGTTTACAGCATAACCAGCACGCACGCATTGAGATTATTGATAAAGAAGATGCAGAGGGGAATCCGACAGGCACAAAAGTAATTATTGAACTTGCTATAGGTTAGTCATGAAAAAAAAACATTGCTATGATAAAAGCATTATTGGTAGATGACGAAGTATCTGCCCGAAATCTGTTAAATCATTATTTAAAAACCGAGGTGTCTGAAGTCAGCGAAATTCGTATGGCTGATTCGGTTGAAAACGCCTTAGAAATACTTAAATATTATCAGCCAGATATAGTGTTTCTCGACATTGAAATGCCTGAACGTAATGGCTTTGACTTTTTAGTTGCGTGTGAGCAAATCAATTTTGATGTGATATTTGTTACGGCTTATAACCAATACGCTATTAAAGCCATCCGTTTCAGTGCCTTAGATTATTTGTTGAAACCTGTTGATACAGACGAATTGAAAGCGGCTATCGGCCGACATCTGGAAAAGCGTGGAACAAACCAACAGGCACTTTATGATAACCTGAAACAAAACCTTAAAAATAAAGAAGAAAAAGAATTTCAGCTGGCAGTACCCACAACCGAAGGTGTTTTCTTTTTCAGACTCGAAAACCTCATTCATTTAGAAGCTAATGGTAGTTATACACTCATCTACTCTTCTACCCGTAAACCATTTCTGGCTTCAAAGAACCTTAAATATTTTGAAGAGACCTTAGACAACCAATCTTTCATCCGGCCACACAAATCTCATCTCGTAAATCTTAAATTCATAACGGGTCTTTCGGCTGATAGAGATTTCCTGATTTTGCAAGATAACTCTCAGATAGAAATCTCCCGCCGCAAAAAAGAAGAGGTTCTCTCAGTTTTAGGCTTGTAGTAAACCCCTCTACCGAAAACAAATTCTTTATTACCGTTTGCAAAACGCATTTCTATCTTGCGTTTTGCTTGCTTTACTTTGCTTGGAGGCTCATCAAAAAAGCATGAATAACATCACAAAAGCAATTGTATTAGGGGTAAAAGAGACAGGCCGCCACCTTAATTATAATCCCATTCTTATTATAGAATTATTGGTATATGCAGAAGAGTCGGGCGCATTCAAGACTTCTGTTGAATTAACAGTTCCTAGAGTATCCATTCCTAAAATAGGAGACAAATGGCTGGTTAAATATAATGCTGCCAAAAAAGATGAAATTGAAATTTTATAACCATGAGCACTAACATGATAACATTTTTCAAAATCGGTACCATATTAAATGGTATTGCCATACTCATAACTTTAGCCCATCTTGTTGTTGACGCTATCGAACAATCAACTACTGATAATCTGGTGCTTACACTAGTCTTATTAATTTATATGGCCTTTCTGGCACTGGGTATTTTTCTCAAAATTCATAACCATCTGAAAGCAGCACTCATAGTAATTTGGGTTCCGGCACTACCAGTAGCATTGATGGGCTTTTTATTCTTATTAATGATTATCATAAACCCGGATTGGAAATAAGCGAAGCATCAGCCGAAAATAAAACCAGTTGTACCGTTTATAAAACCGTTTTTAGTATAGCCTGTGAAGCAATATAACTTTGAATCATCAAAACAAAATAAGAAAAAGCAATGAAAACTCCCATTCCAAATGTACATTTTCCAATGATTGAATCAGGTAGACTTCAATTAAGAGGAGACAGAGGTAAGATTAAATTACCGTTGAAAAACATTCTCTTTTTAGAAAGTGAAATCAACTATACGCTTATCTATACTACCGACGGTAAAAAATACTTATCTGCTTATACCCTGGGTATCTATGAAACCCTGCTGACTTCAAAAGCTGAGTTTATACGCACACACCGTGATACTTTAGTCAATATGAATCATGCCGAAAAAATAGAACTGCAAGAAGACAGAAGAGGGATGATAAAATTGAATACGGGTCGTCAGATACAGGTATCACGTCGTAAAATACGTATGGTGATTGAGCGTAATAATGAATTAATGCGCGCATAATACATCATTTAAAATCTTACTAGAATACTATGAAAAAGCTATACAGGTATTTAGTTTTGTCTACTCTCTTTTTTAATACGTTTGTTTCTCTGTCTTTTGCCCAGATTTTTACCATATTAGGCGAAGACCAAAGTATCACAATCACACCTCAAGGTATAAAAGGAAAATATCCGGACTCAAGTGAGCCATCTAATGTGGCTTTTGGCAGAGGAGCATTAAGATCAGGTACAACTGGGAAAAATAATACAGCCGTTGGCGATAAAGCACTTTTCAACAACACAGTTTCTGAGAATACTGCCTGCGGATACATGGCCTTATTTGCCAATACAACCGGTATTCTTAATTCAGCATTCGGTGCAAACGCCTTAGAAAATAATACAATCGGTTACGAGAATACAGCATTAGGTGCTTATGCACTTCATAAAAACACCGAACTATCCAAAAACGTAGCTGTAGGAGCTTATGCTATGTATAATCAATCCTACCCGGGTACTTTGGGCGAAAACACTGCTATTGGACACTCTGCATTATATAATAATAATCCTACCAATGCTTCTAATGGCACACACAATACAGCCATCGGGAATAGTGCTCTTTATTCAAACACAATCGGAAGTAATAATATAGGCATTGGCTTTGAAGCCTCTTATAACCTCGAAACAGGTAATAATAATATATCTGTTGGTTATAAAGCCCTCTGGAAAAATGTGAGTGGTTCTCAGAATGTGGCGATAGGAAATGAAGCATTAGCTAATAACGTAGGGTCTGGAAATATAGCTATCGGCTACAAAGCAGGTTATGATGAAACAGGAAGTAACAAGCTATATATTGCCAATAGCGAGACTACTACCCCCTTGATTGGTGGAGATTTCACAAATAAAAAGTTAGCCATTAACCGTGATATAACACTTAGTGGCGTTAATGATTTCAAAACCAGAACCGAAGCATTGCAGGTTGGCGGACAGGCTTTTAAAACTTTAGGAACTGGTAATTGGAAATTTGTATCCGATCGGCGTCTAAAGAAAAACATTCACTACCTGAATAGTACGGAAATGCTGGAGAAGCTATTAAAAATGCAAGGTGTTACCTATCAGATGAAAGACGAAAATGATAAAGAAATATACTATGGATTTATTGCTCAGGATTTACGCAAAATCTTTCCGACAAAAATCAAGGAAAATGAAGCGGGTTACTTATCGGCAGATTATGGTTCTTATGATGCGATTCTGATAGAAGCTATAAAAGGACTGAATGAAAACATAGAAGACTTGAAAAAGAGTAATACGTCTACTGAAATCTTCTATAAAAAAACACTACTTATGGTTGAGAATATAGAAAAACGGATTCATAGTTTAAACCCATAAACTTGTGTTTAAGCATATAATTTATCTTTTAAAATTTGTTCTTTAAGCAGTCTCAAAATGAAAACTTACTTAATATTATTTATTTGCTGGATAAACGCCTCCACCTCAATTGGTCAGATTTTTACTTTAGCAGGTGGTCAAACCGGTTTTACTATTTTACCTGAGGGCATAATAGGTAAATATCCCGTCTTGTCAGATGTGACAAACATAAGTTTAGGCGAATATGCTTTGCACAAAAACACCACCGGGACAAAAAACATTGCTATTGGCAATCTTTCAATGAATAATAACACTTCCGGTTACCAGCTAACAGGGGTTGGTATTCAGGCGCTCTCAGGTAATACAACTGGTATATTGAATTCTGCTTTTGGAGCAGGGGCTTCAAGCCATGAGAAAACCAGTAATGAAAATACAGCTTTTGGCTTTAGTGCACTTAGTTACAATATATCACTTTCAAGAAATGTAGCCATTGGACACAACGCGCTCCGTGAACAAGCATATAATGGAGAGAATGCAAGTGATAATGTGGCAGTAGGACAAAATGCTTTAATGAATAATAATCCTACTGATATTACTAACGGACTTAAGAATATCGCCATAGGTAGCAACGCACTCTATTTGAATCAAACAGGAGCCCGAAATATTGGTTTATCAACCAGCGCTGCTTATAGTCTTGTTACAGGCAATGATAATTTAGCTTTAGGAATCAATGCTCTTTTGGCAAATACTGCCGGATCACAAAATACAGCAATTGGCCATGGTGCTTTAAATGACGTACTTGGTTCGGGAAATGTTGGGATTGGTATAGATGCCGGTGCCAATGAAACCGGAGATAACAAATTATATATTGCTGTGATTGATGATAATATACCTTTGATAGGAGGAGACTTTACCGCTAAGAAAGTAGGAATTGCTCGCGACATGGTATCTACAGCAAATCCTAATGATTTCAAAAATCGTACTGAAACATTACAAGTAGAAGGTGAAGCTTTTAAGACACTGGGAACCGGGAGCTGGATTTTTTCTTCTGATCTTCGCTTGAAAAAGAACATTAGTTCACTGAATAGTCAGGAAATGTTACAAAAGGTTGTGCAAATGCAGGGAGTAAATTATGAGATGAGAGATGAAAAGCAGCCGGGTATACAATATGGATTTATAGCACAGGATTTACAGCGTATATTTCCATCAAAAATAAAAGAAAATCTTTCCGGGTATCTTTCTGCCGACTACGGTTCATACGACCCGATGCTGGTAGAGGCCATCAAAGCTTTAAATAAAAAGCTCACTCATCTAAAAAAGGATAAGTTTGAACTTGAAGCAGCATTTACTGCTTTGGATACTGAGTTTATTAAACTCTTAAATAAAGTAGAGGAATTAGAACTGGAGAAAAACCAGATAACTATTCAGAATCAGACAACAAAAGAATAACGCTATAACCTTTATATAACTCATGAAAAAGCTTATACTCATCATATTTCTCTCATTTATATACTCATTAACATTTGCACAGATATATGTTAATAGTGGTATTGATGAAAGTATTACAATTACCCCCAAAAGTATACAGGGCCGATTGCCCGATGCTACCCAGAAAAGCAATGTGGCATTGGGTGGCGGTGCGCTTAAAAATATTACTAATCAATATGAAAACACTGCTATCGGTCATCAGGCACTTTATAATTCAACCGGAAACAGAAACACAGCTTTAGGAAGTCTTTCTCTTTACAGCTCTACCAATAGTTCAGGCAATAGTGCCTTTGGGAGCAAGGCCTTACACTTTAACACGACAGGACATAACAATGTAGCTTTTGGTAGTTATGCACTTCATAATAATGTTGGCCTGGGCGGTAATGTAGCAATAGGAGTAAATACGCTTTTTAAACAAGGTTTGTATACCGATAATAATGGCAATAATACGGCCGTTGGTTATTCTGCTCTCTATTCAAACAATACTTCCGGAAAATATAACGTAGCAGTTGGTGCCTATGCATTGCAGAATAATATAACCGGTAGTACAAATACAGGCATTGGTGTATTAGCAGCTGCCGGTAACGGATCGGGGCAGAATAACCTGGTTATTGGTAATAGCGCTTTTTATAATGCAGCAGCAAGCTCTAATAATACTGTAATCGGCAATGAAGCGCTATATACCAATGTCCAACAGGGCAGCAATATTGCCATTGGTTATAAAGCCGGATACACTTCATCCAATAATAATATGTTATTTATCAGTAACAGTAATACTGTCAACCCATTATTAGGCGGGATTGCTTACATGAAAAAAGTCGGAATCAACCGTAATTTAAATGTTGCAGGAGGTAACAACTTTTTGACCCGCACCGAAGTCTTGCAGGTAGAAGGCGAAGCTTTTAAAACAACCGCAGGCGGCAACTGGGTCATTCCGTCAGACCGTCGTTTAAAAAAGAATATTACTCCTTTAAATAGTGAAGAAGTCTTAGAAAAAATACTACAAATGAAAGGGGTTACCTACGAAATGAAAGATAGTACTCAAAAAGGTATTCAGTATGGTTTTATAGCGCAAGAGTTACAGGAGGTTTTCCCGACCAAAGTGGAGACAAATGCTGACGGCTATCTTTCGGCAGATTATGGCTCTTATACAGCTATCGAAATAGAAGCTATTAAAGCTCTGCATGAGAAAGTAGCGGCTTTGGAAAAGTATAATGATACGCTTAGAGAAAGAATAGAAAGCCTGCGATCTGCCAGAGAGTTAATCTCACAAAAGATAGATACGATTGAGCGAAAAAATTAGTATTCGTCCTGTTTCCTGTATCATAAACCATGAAAAAGCTATTATTTTTATTGCCGTTTATCTCTACCGTTGCCTTCTCACAAGCCACTTTATTAGAGCCTAATGCCATAAGCATTCCGAAGGTGGCAGCTAATCCGACTTGTAATGTTAATTCAAAAGGAAAACAGGTTTTTAACACTATCAGCAATAAAATGTTCTATTGTAATGGTAGTAGTTGGATAGATTTGTCGGGATTAGAATTGACTTTGCCGTATACTGCAACAGGTTCAAATGCTAATTATTTGCTCTCAATCAATAATACAGGTGTTGGAAAAGCTTTAAAAACGAATGGAGGTGTGCAAATGACCGGAATCGGTGAAGGCATGGGTAAGGTACTGACCTCTGACGCCAGCGGCAATGCTACCTGGCAGGGCGCGGTTGCTTTCGCGGCTACGTATGGAGGCGAGTCAAACTTAACAGTAGGGCAAAACTCTGAGATTACTATTCCATTCAGCAATGAAAGCTATGATCTGAATAATAATTTCTCTAATACCTCTTTCACCGCTCCAGTAAGTGGTATTTATCATTTCGATGCAACCATTACCTGGACAGGTTTTTCGCCAACTAATGGGTACGGAAGATTAAGCCTGTTAAAGAATGATGCCGCCGTATATGGTGAATATCAGGCCGGACAGCAGAACGCCTTTTCGCAGCATTTAGCATTAGACATAAAATTAGTGGCTAATGATGTTGTTAAGCTCACTATATTTCAGAATAGTACTTCCGAGCAGGCTCTTACCAATACAGGTTTTTTCGGAAGTTCTGGTAATTATATCTATTTTTCAGGGCATCTGCTGACAAGCCAATAATTATTTTTCGGGCAGACCATCCAGAAATTCAATCAGCTTTGCCACGGCTAAACCACGATGACTGATAGGGTTCTTTTCTTCAATACTCATTTCGGCAAAAGTTCTGTCATAACCATCAGGAATAAAGAGAGGGTCGTAGCCAAAACCCTGTGTTCCTCGCTTTTCATCAATGATTTTCCCTCTGATGATACCATCGAACTGATAAATATCATCTCCAAGAATCAAGGTAATTATACATCTGAACTGTGCTGAACGGTCTTCAATACCTGCCAGATTTTTAAGAAGCAAATCAATGTTTTTTGCATGATTTCCATGCTCACCTGCATAACGAGCCGAAAAAACACCCGGTTCTCCATTCAATGCATCTACTTCTAAACCTGAGTCATCGGCGATGCAATTCACACCAAATCTTTCCCTTACAAACAGGGCTTTCTGACGTGAATTACCCTGAAAAGTATTTTCTGTTTCAGGAATTTCATCATAACAGCCAATATCTGCTAACGTTTTTAATTCATAACGGCTTCCCAACAGCTCTTGTAGTTCTTCTACTTTGTGTTGATTATTAGTTGCGAGGCAGAGAATCATGGTATTGTATTGATTGGAGAAAGGTTAAAAAAGAACTTTTCTAAGTATTTGGGAATTAGCGGAAGAGGAATGAAAACGGAACAAAGATAAAAATGCTTTTACCGTTCTCCTTGTTCCATTCTCCAAAACATAGCCTAAGCGCCTAGCCCTTCTTTCATCTTTTCGGCATTATCAGCAATACGCAATTGCTCAATAAAATCGCCTATGTCACCATCCATTACGCTCGGAAGATTATAAACAGTATAGCCAATACGATGGTCTGTTACACGGCTTTGCGGATAATTATAAGTACGTATCTTATCTGAACGGTCGCCACTGCCTACCAGTGTTTTACGGGCATCTGCAATCATGGCATTATGTTTGGCCAATTCCATCTCATATAATCTCGACCGTAATACAGAAAGGGCTTTCTCCTTATTTTTAATCTGTGAACGCTCATCCTGACACGAAACCACCAATCCTGAAGGCATGTGTGTCAGGCGAACGGCTGAGTAAGTTGTATTAACGGACTGTCCACCGGCACCTGAAGAGTTAAATGTATCTACCCTGACATCATTCATATTTATCTGCACATCTACTTCGTCGGCCTCCGGCATGGCGGCTACTGAAGCAGCAGAAGTGTGCACACGCCCCTGAGATTCGGTGGCCGGAACACGCTGTACTCGATGCACGCCTGATTCATACTTTAATTTGCCATACACATCTTCACCTTCTACCTGAAGAATAATTTCTTTATAGCCTCCTGCTGTGCCTTCGTTATGGTCAAGAAGAGACATGGTCCAACCCTCTTGCTTCTCAATAAAGCGCTGATACATTCTGAATAAATCACCCGCAAAAATAGAGGCTTCGTCACCACCCGTACCGGCTCTTATTTCCAGAATCACGTTTTTGCTGTCATTCGGGTCTTTCGGTATCAGCATCTCTTTCAGAATCGCTTCGGCCTCCTCTTTTTGCGGGGTCAGAATATCCAGCTCTTCCTTTGCCATATCGCGCATTTCCTCATCTTTCTCATTGGCAATAATATCTTTAGCGCCTTCTATATTCGACAAAATATTTTTGTAAGCATTAAGTTGATTAACTATTTTCTCCAGGTCTTTGTATTCTTTGCTTAATCGCTTAAACTTTGTCATATCCGATACCACCTCAGGCATCGTAATTTGCTGAGAAACCTCCTCAAATCTTTCTCTTATGGCTTCTAACTGCTCTAACATACATTTATAAATAATTAAAAACTCCCAAGCTTATTACAAAACAGCTTGGGAGAGTTGCCGGATAGGCTTGTTTATTTTTTACATTGTCCAAAAACCGCCTGATTCAGCTTTATATAAGCGTCATCTCCTGCTTTCTTAGCCAATTCCATCGACTTTTCAGCATTTGGTAGGGCTACTGCACAATTTCCCTGTTTAGCTGCTACACGGGCTACTAATTGGTAGGCCCAGTATTCTTTATTTTTTTCTATTACTTTATTAGCCCAGACCAACGCTTTATCTAAATGAATGCCCTTCTGGTAATAATAATCAGCGGCGGCAAAATACGTATCATCAGTTGCATCAGGTTTCGATGTTTTCTCTTCTATTTCGGCCATAATCTTCGCATCAACCTGTTGCTCTATTCTTAATTTCGCTTGTGTGTTTTCCCATTTAATAACAATATCTGCGGTTGTCGGGTTTATTCCTTCAATGTCGATAGCCATTTGTTCTACAAAATATTTGCTTTTGGCTGGCTTAACCTTGAAACGATATACATCCTTCTTTTCATCATAGCCATACGAGCCCCATTGCTTATCATCAGTATTCAGAATAATAGTCCATTCAGTGGCACCCGGAATGGTGTATAAACCATAACTTCCTGCTTTTACTGCCGTACCGTTTATTATTACTTCATCATCAAACTTAATTGACGTGATTTTGTTTGCGCCTGTTCTCCAGACTTTTCCGAATGGCACCAAATCACCAAAAATTTTACGTCCTTTTACCGATGGTCTGCTATAATCTATTGTGATTTTAGTCAAACCTATGCCTTGCGAGACAGTAGCTGAAGGGCTTGCCGCAGGCGTATTGATTTGTGCAAAACCCGAAATTGAAATAAGGGTGCAAATAAGAAATGACTTTAGGTTTAGATGTTTCATTGGTTTTTATCTCTGATATTAGGTTTCGGGTGCGAAGTTAAGATTTATCTTCCGTTGGAATGTGCTTTTTGAGCAGTTTTTTAGTATTAGTACCAAAAAGACGTACAAATGCTCGCTTTTTCTGATAAAATATCCACAAAAAGAAAGAGATAATCAAATAAAAAATCTTTTAATAGTACCATTTAATCTTTAGATTGCACAAGCAAATTAACCTGTTACACTATGTTTAATCTTTCAACCATTCTAGAGCATCATGCTCGTAATACACCTGTCAAAGAAGCCCTCGTTTTTGCTGATAAAAGAATTACATTCGGACAACTGGATGCTATTGCCAATCAGATTGCCAATGGCTTAAAATCTTTAGGCATCGGGCATGGAGATAAAGTAGCTCTTACCTGCCCTAACCTGCCATATTTCCCGATGATTTACTTCGGGATTCTTAAAACAGGTGCCTCAGTAGTGCCTTTGAGCGTGCTGCTTAAACGCAATGAAATAGCTTTTCATTTACAGGACTCTGATGCCAAGGCTTATTTCTGTTTTGTAGGTACGCCCGAAATGCCGATGGGACAAGAAGGCTATTCAGGTTTTGAAATGACAGATACCTGCCAGGATTTCTTTATGATAACACCAGCTTTTACAGATGCCTCTCCTATTGATGGTACTAAAACATTGGGTATGTTGATGGCAGGTCAAGCGCCAGTATTTCAAAGCCATTTTACTTCTCCTGACGATACCGCTGTAATTATCTATACCTCAGGTACAACCGGCCGACCAAAGGGCGCAGAGCTAACCCATTCTAATCTGTTTCTGAATGCCTGCCTTAGTAAAGACTTACAGGACTTAGGCCCGGATGATAAGTCTATGTTAGTATTACCTCTGTTTCATATTTTCGGGCAAACTGTTTGTATGTTAGCCAGTATCTACAAGGGTGCAACGTCTGTGCTTGTTTCGCGGTTTGATGCTGAAACCGTACTTACGCTGATGCAGAATGAAAAAATCACCCACTTTGCAGGTGTACCAACCATGTATTGGGGCTTATTAAATTATCCTGATACCCATAAGTTTGATATGGCTGCCATTAAAAGTAATCTCAAACTATGTATGTCAGGTGGAGCGGCCTTACCAGTACAGGTTTTAAAAGATTTTGAACAAAAATTTGATGTAGCTATTCTGGAGGGCTACGGGATGTCAGAAGGTTCTCCGGTAGTAACTTTCAACCAGAAAGACAGGGGGCGTAAACCCGGGTCAGTGGGTACTCCGGTATGGGGGGTGGAAGTATGTATTATGGACGAAAATGGAAACGAACTGGGAAATAACGAAAAGGGAGAAATCTGTTATAGAGGTCACAATGTAATGAAAGGCTATTATAAACGCCCTGACGCCACCGCAGAAAGTATTATTAACGGATGGATGCATTCAGGCGATATAGGTTTCAGAGATGATGATGGTTTTTATTTCATCGTTGACCGCACCAAAGACATGATTATTCGTGGAGGCTACAACGTATATCCACGTGAGATAGAAGAACTAATGATGCAGCACCCGGCCGTTTCAATGGTTGCAGTTATTGGTATTCCACATCAGGAATATGGTGAAGAAATAAAAGCCTGTGTGGTTCTGAAACCAGATGCCTCAATCACAGACAAAGAACTTATCAACTGGACAAAAGAGCAGATAGCTTCATATAAATATCCTCGTATAATAGAATTTATGAGTAGCCTGCCGATGGGTGCATCAGGCAAGATATTGAAGCGGGAATTGAGAGTACAGTAAAACAAAAAGGGCTTCTTTCAGAATTTGAAAGAGGCCCTCTTATTATAACGTAAAACTTACCGGAAGAAATTAGTACTTAAATGGTTTTCCACCAGCTAATACTTCTTGTGTTTTCTCATCGAAAGTAACTTTCAAACCTGTACGGTAAGCAGCGTTTGACATGATAGTAGCAATTGAGTGAGAATAACCTGCTTCAATTGGTGCATGAGGCGTTTTACGGCTACGTACACACTCCATCCAGTTTTTGATATGGGCGAATGTCAGTGAATCTCCACCTGTATTGGCACCTGCTTCTACTTTTGCACCTTCCAGTTTCACTGTTGGTAACAAGTTTGGTTGTAAGCCCATCGCTTTTGCTTCACGCTCACGTAAACCACCTGTTGCAGAGATTTCGTTAGTATCCAGGTTAATCATACCACCGTTTGAGTAGTACAACTCTTTGGTATCACCTGCTGAGTTGGAGAAACGAGACGTGAATTGTACCTGGAAGCCTGTTTTAGGGTCATTTAACGGGCCGTAATCAAATACAACCGTTAACGTATCTGCATTGGTTCTGCCATCCTTCCATTGGTAGATACCACCATTGGCAACTACTGAACGTGGATGTGGCAAACCAGAGAACCAGTGTACAGTATCAATCTGGTGGCTCATCCATTGGCCGGGAATACCTGACGAATAAGGCCAGAATAAACGATATTCTAAATATTTACGAGGGTCGAACGGAACCATCGGACGATTCATCAGATAGCGTTTCCAGTCAACATCTGATTCTTTCAGATCTTTCGTTAATTCCGGTCTTCTCCAACGACCCGGTTGGTTTACATTCCACATCAATTCAACCATCACAATAGGGCCGAATTTTCCTGATTTAATAAAGTCCTCAGCGGCGAAATAGTTTTCGCCACTTCTGCGTTGCGAACCAATCTGAACGATTTTACCCGAAGCTTTTACTGCTTTCATTACCGCACGGTTATCTTCCATTGTTTCAGCCAATGGTTTTTCTGTATACGTATCACAACCGGCTTTTACCGCTTCAATGGTATGCAAAGCATGTTGGAAGTCAGCAGTTGAAATAAAAACTGCGTCTACCATTTTAGATGCATAAAGCTCTTCGTTATTACGGAAAACTTTCACATCACTTCCTAATTGTTTATCTAAAAAGGCTTTCCCTTCTTCACGACGGCGATTCCACAAATCTGAGAGGGCAACCATTTCGAAGTTCATCTCTTTTTGCAAGGCTTTGAACGGACCTACGTGAGAAGAACGGTGGCGGTCAGAGAAACCAACACAGCCCACACGCACACGGTCGTTTGCTCCGATGATTTTGCCATAACTTTTTGCCGAAAAACCAGTGGCTGCAGTAGCCAACACTGATTTGATAATAAAATCTCTGCGGGTTGTCATAGTTTTATTTGGATTGAATATGAGTAACAGATGTTAGTGTTTATACAATTATTTTAATTCCCTAATCTTCAGGTTCTTAAACGAAACATTATTGCCATGATCCTGCAATAGTATATTGCCTTTATCACCTGCTCCAAAGTTATTATACTTCGCATATTTACTTCGGGCTACTAGCGCATTAAAAATATTACTTTTTCTTTCGTATTCTAATACTTTAAAGCCATTCAGCCAGTGTTGAACGATATTGTTCGGGTACACTACCAATCGAGCCTGATTCCAGTCGCCAATCTTACGTTGGAAACGTTTATCCAGTTTGTAAGAAGGTATCAAATCATATAAACTCGCCAAAGTACGGTTACCTACTACCCCCATTTTTGCATCAGGGTGACGTTCATCATCTAATACCTGATACTCCAGACCAATACCCGATTTCCCACCTGAATCAAAATCTTCGTTGACAAAGTATTTCAAGCCGGAATTAGCGCCTTCGGTTAATTTAAATTCAAAAGTCAGTTCAAAAGCACCAAATTGCTCGTCTGTTACAATATCATTACCTGTTTCTGAACCATCAGACGGACTTACATTGATTGTACCATCTACCACGCTCCAGTGTTTTTCAGGCATTTTGGTTTGGTGAACCCCTCTCCAACCTGTGAAATCCTTTCCGTTAAAGAGCATTTTGAAACCCTGCGCTTTTTCCTGTGGAGACAGGTTATTCAACAATAAGTTCACAACAGGTGTATTATCAGTGGGGCTTGGTTTCAGGTTATCTGTCTGGATTCTGATATTTCTCCAGCGAATCTGCTTACCCGGTGTATCATTTTTGCCAATAGCATGTACTTGCAGGGCAATAAAACCTTTTGGTGTAACGTCATCAACCAGATAAGCTACAGGCACACCATTCACCCAAGTTCGGATAATATTGCCGATTGCTTCAATGCGATACTTATTCCAGGCATCTTTCTTAAAGGCTTTTTTACCTTCCGGATTTGAGTTGGGAATATACAGCCAGTCACGACGGGCCTCATCATAGATACCACCCGACCAGGCACGGTCTGACGGGTCAATTTCCATCTGGTAACCATGCACACGGCCATCTTTGTAATCGGCTTTTGACAAACTACGGAATTGTATGCCAGAATTCATCGAATTATCGACTTTCAGTTCTAATTCAAGGATGAAATCGCCATAGTCTTGTTCAGTAGCCAGAAAAGAGTTTGGCGTATCTGAAACGGTAGTACCAACAATTTCGCCATTTTCGATAGTATACTTAGCCTTGCCATTCAGTTGTTTCCAACCCTTCAGGTCTTTTCCATTAAAAAGGGAAGTCCATTTCTGTGCTGTAGCCGTGTAGAAAAACGAATGTATACACAGAAAAACAATGATGATTTTTTTCATTCGGGTATAAATAGGATTGAATAATTTTTATTCAAAATTACAGTTTACACGCTTATCAGTCTAATACCTATCTGGCTAAAAATTCCTAAAATTTGATAAACATTCAAGCTGTACTAAAAAAACTTAATATTTATTGATTCCAGATATTTTTTGCTGGTTTGTCCGCTCTCCAGAGCAGTTCTACCTTTTACAGGTACAGAGTCTAATTCTATTACATTCCAGCCTTTGAATTTAATTTTTTCCAATGCTTTGAAGATGGCCGGGAAATCTACACGTCCTTGCCCTAATTCTACAAACTGGTAGCCTGATTTGCTGTCGGTGGCCTTAGTATCTTTGATATGAGTGGCATGTAGAATGTCTTTATATTTAATTACGGCCTCGGCCGCATTCCCTCCTCCTTGTGTATAATGGGCCACATCAAGTTCCAATTTAATGTATTTAGTGTCCATACTTGTAGCCACAATTTCAACTTCCTCTGGCGTTTCGCCTAATTGATGCATATGGTTATGCCATGCAGGTTGCACACCTGTTTCATTCAAAATCTGCTTAGAAACTTCCGACATATTTTTAGCATATTTCTTCAGTTCTTCAGTTGTAGGGTTTCTGTCTTTAGGACGAGAATTATTGGTAATTTGCAATGATTTTCCTCCAAGGGCTTTTACAAAGCGGGCATGATTAAGATGTGTTTCTACATCTTTAGAAATATCATCAGTAATGCCTACGTTTCCACTCGAAAACATGGCCAGTGTGAGACCATTCTGGTCTAATAAATCTTTTAAGTCCTGTGGTTTATCTTTAAAAGGCGCATAGGTATTGGCTCTTAACTGGATTCCCTTAAAACCCAAAGCTGCAATTTCTTTAATAGCTATCAGGTCATTACCACTCCAGGTAATAGCTGAGTAGGCCATTTTGTGTTTGGTTTTTCCCATAGCAAGTGTATCTAAGGAAATTAGTGATGAAGCTGTAAACAGCGAAGCCTGGGTGATGAATTCTCTTCGGTTCATGGATCGAGGGTGTTTATATGAATAGATGTTGAATTTGCTAAAACTTAAAAAGAGAGGACTCCTTGAAATGAAGGAGCCTCTCCTATGAACTATGATGAAACAAAACTAACTTAAAATCCTGGATTCTGTGCAAATGCTCCTTTAGCAGATCTATCAATCTGTGTCTGCGGTATAGGGCGCACATAGTGTTTATCAGTGATATTCACCGCTGCCTGAGGGTTATATTTTTTCACTCTTTCTACTAATAACCCCCAACGTTTCAAGTCTACCCAACGCATCTGCTCGCCAGCCAGTTCTCTCGCTCTTTCTTCGATAATCATCTCAAAATTCATCTGAGCTTCTGTAATTAACATAGCATCTTTTTTACCTGGCCATCCGGCTCTGTAGCGTACTGCGTTTATTGCTGCTGTTGCATCTGCTATATTTCCGGCTTTTAACTGTGCTTCAGCCAACATCAGATAAATATCTGCTAAACGGAACACAAAGAAATCGCGGCTACCTGCTTCGTATGTCAAGTCAGGGCGTTTAGTATCAAAAAATTTCGTCAGGGTTGGGAATAACGCTTCGTCATATCTGCTTGGTACCAGTACCTGATATTTTTTCTTCGCGCGCTCTTCTAAAGACATTTCATAACCTGGAATAAATATTGCTGTATCCCCTGCTGCGAAAGTAAGCTTGGTTTTTGAGTTATCAAAAGAAGCATTCAGATTAGCACCAGGGTTATTGCTCAACCATGTATCTCTGAAAGTCTTTTTATAGCGTGAATCATTGGTTCTGTCTGCAAAAACAGTATTCAACAAGTAAGATGTAGGACGCAGGCGTTTGAATGGACGGCCGTAGAATACGTCGCGTTTCATGCCCGGTTGTACGTCATATTGCATACCAAAGAACAAGTGAAGGTTATTACCTCCATTTACAGCACCAGTATTATTAGTCAAGTTAGTTAATGGGTCAGACGTATACTGTACAGCAAAAACCACCTCACTGTTTTGCTGATTGTTTTCATCATGCACTTGTGCATAATCATCTAACAATTTGAATCCGTAATTTTTGATTACATTATTGCAAAGCTGAGCAGCTTTTGTAAAATCATCGGCAGCTTTTGAACTTGAATAGGCTTTAGCTAAATATACTTTCGCTAAAAGTGCTTCAGCAGAAGCCTTTGTAGCACGACCATAGTCAGAAGAATGACCCTTAGCTTCCAAATCAGCAACTGCATCGTTCAAATCTTTAATGATAGCAGTATACATTTCGGCATCTGTTGCTCTTTTGGTTTCCTTGGTAGGTGCCAAAGTTTCGGTCAATCTTAAATCTACTCCTCCCCATTGCATAAACAGAATATAATAATAATGCGCTCTCAAAAATTTGGCTTCTGCTACTCTTAGTTTTTTAATCGCATCAGATACCGTCGCTTTAGGGGCTCTGTCAATAATCGCATTACAGGTATTAATACCACGATAAAGCTCGTCCCATGTATTATTCAGATAATCAACAGTAGGCTGCATCTGTGTATCATAGAAATGGAAGCCTTTATAGCCACCGTCTGCTCCGGTGGCATATATATCGGTACCATATTCGGTAAGTGTTAAACCCTGCTGGGTTCCGTAGAAATATCTGAGCGAAGAATAAGCCGATTTTACGGCATCTTCAAACCCTTTAGGAGTATTCATATAATCGTTGCCGATGCCAGATACTACTTTTTCGTCCAATAAATCCTTACAAGATTGAGTTGCCAATAGCATTGACATTACTCCTAAGACTTTGATTGGTTTTAATATATTTTTTAATTTCATTTTCTTAATAATTAAACGTTTTTCGACTTAGAATCTCACATTCAGACCAAAAGTTGTAACTGATGTGGCTGGAGTTACACCAGAGCCTACATTGGTTATACCATTTCCAGACGAGGTAATTGTTGCTTCAGGGTCAATACCATTGTATTTATTACGATATTCTGACCATATAAACGGTTGCTGAATACTTGTATATATACGTAGTGATTCCATGCCCATTTTTTTAGCGATTTTCTGAGAGAATGTATATCCGAAGTTGATATTTCTTAATTTAACAAAAGTACCATCGAAGTATATCAGCGTTGTATTATACACAGGGAACTCTTGTGTACTTTTCGGACGAGGGAATTCGTTAGTAGGATTATTTGGAGTCCAGTAATCAACCTTAATTTGTTGGTATCGACCAGCTAATGCATTATTGTTTTGGTGGAAACCACTCACAATCATGTTTCCGAAACGGCCGAATAAGAAAGCCGATAAGTCAAAACCTTTATATTCGAATCTGGTGGTGAATCCGGCGCTGAAATCAGGAATATCTGAGCCTAATAAAACACGGTCGGCAGCTGTGATTTTACCGTCACCATTCGTATCCTGTACTTTAATCTGACCAACCTCACTACCAAACGATTTTGCCAAATCTGCTTCATTGGTTTGCCAGATACCTACTTTCTTGAAATCATAGTAAGAGTTTAGTGGCTGACCAATAAACCAACGGTTTCCTAAGTCATCAACTTTACCATTGTATAAAGAGATGATTGCCTCTGTATTTTTGGTAAATGTGAAGTCTGTTGTCCACTTGAAACCACTTGGAGAATTTACGTTTACAGTCGTAAATCCTAGCTCTATACCTTTATTACGAGTTTGCCCTACGTTTCTTGTTACAGAGCCAAATCCGATTGAACCCGGTAACTGGTCAGATAATAAAAGGTCAGTAGTATTAGTTTCATACAATTCTAATGAACCCTGAATTCTGCCTCTCAGGAAGCTGAAATCCAAACCGATATTAGCCGTAGCAGAAGACTCCCATTTCAAATCAGGATTTCCGATAGTAGCTGGTCTATAACCAAATGCTGCTGTTGATCCCCAGGCATAAGCTGTTCTGGTTAACAACCCTTGTGTCTGGTAAGGTGCCACCCCTTGGTTTCCTACCACACCCCAGCCTACTCTCAGTTTCAATAAATCTAACCAGGTAATCTGCTTCATGAATTGCTCATTACTGATATTCCAACCTAAAGCAACACCAGGGAAATTACCATACTTGGTATTAGTACCGAAACGGCTCGAACCATCACGACGTAGAGTAGCCGTTAACAGATACTTGTCATTGAAATCGTAGTTCACACGAGCCATATAAGAGTTAATAGTCCATTGGGTAAGACCACTACCTACCAATAATACTGAGCTGGCATTTCCTAAGTTATAAAACTCTTGCGATTCTGCCGGAACACCCTGCACCTCAGTTCTGAATACTTCAAAATTATCTCTTTGAATAGAGTGTAGTAAAGTAACACCCAGATTATGCTTACCGTTAAATGTTTTGTTGTAATTAACGATATTCTCCAATGTCCAGTTAAAGCCATTGTTATTTTGAACAGAAGCTTGTGGATCTCCCAGTTTACGGGCATTGGTAGCTCCACCAATAAATCTACCCCATCTCTGGATAGTAAAATCAGGGCCGAAGTTTACGCGGTATTTTAACCCTTCTATGATTTTAACTTCTGCATAAATACTATTGAATATTCTGTATTTTTTTGTTTCATCAATTTGTGCCCCTGGTACAACCTCTGCTAAAGGGTTAGTTAATAGTGCATCGTTCGTTGGTGAGAAAATAATATTTCCCTTATCATCATAAGGAGTTGCCAAAGGGTTCTGGTTAATGGTAAAGCTATAAGGGTTCAGGTTTTCACCGTTTCTTATACTATACATCATATAAGACGAAATCCCTACTTTAAGGTGGCTATTGATGCTATGGTCAATATTTGCTCTTAATGACATACGAGTGTAGTCTAAACCTTTTGAAATACCTTTATCCTGAAAAAAGCCTCCTGAAATATAGAATTGTGTTTTGTCATTACCCCCTTGAATACCTAATGAGTGGTTTTGCATTACACCATTTTGAAGAATTAAATCCTGCCAGTCGGTATTTGTTCCGTTGGCAATACCTCTTGCTACGGCAGGGTCACCTCCTAATACCGCTACTTTCGCATCAGCAGCTGGGTCACCCACACCTGTAGGTACAGGGTTACCATTAGCATCTTTATAAAGGTTAGTAGCACGATAGGCCTCTCTTACATATTCTAAGAACTCTGGCCCACTAAATAATTGAATTTTATCTAATGGGGTTGAAACTCCACCGTAAGTATCAAAACTTACTGTAGTTTTTCCTTTAACCGCACCTCTTTTAGTAGTAACCAATACAACACCATTAGCACCTCTGGCACCATAGATAGCTGTAGCAGTAGCATCTTTCAAAACCTCCATTGATTGAATATCACTCGGATTCAAATCTTCGTACCCAGCCGACAACGGAATACCATCAACTACATAGAGTGGATCGTTTCCGGCATTGAATGAACGACGACCACGAATCAAAATCTTTGGCACTGAACCGGGCTTAGAACCTGATTGAGAAACATCAACCCCGGCTACACGACCTTGCATCGCCTGACCCAAGCTCGTAATCGGCATTTCCTGAATTTGTTTGGCACTTACAGATGAAATGGCACCGGTAGTCTGGCTCTTCTTTTGAGAACCATAACCTACAACAACAACTTCATTCAATGAGGCTGCATCTTCTTCTAAACTCACTTCGATTGTCGTTTTGCTGCCTAGCGCAACTTCCTGAGCTTTAAATCCAATGTAGCTGAATACCAAAACCGCATTATTTGCGGCTTGCAATGAAAACTTACCGGTAGCATCAGTGATTGCTCCCTGGGTAGTACCTTTTACCGTAACACTAACACCAGGAAGAGGTGAACCTCCGGTGTCAGAAACTTTCCCCGAAACAGTTCGGCTTTGAGCTTGTGCAAACTGCCAGCATAAGGCCACAGTTAGCACAAGCAACATTTTTTGTAGTAATTGTTTCATACAAAATAATTAAGTTAATATAAAATTAGGTTTCCGCTAAAAATATGAAAATTTATTATTGGAATAATTACAAATTTAAGGAGAGATATATGCTTTTACCACTAAAATTTAGTCATTTTCTAATATTTTTTTGACAAATTATCTATACATTTAGGAAAGAAAATGCAGGGTAAATGAATTTTGACACTAT
>CALRLN020000005.1:0-44022 GCA_943368675.1 Chitinophaga pinensis
CTAAATCTTTATAGGGTGCTGTTTCAGACATCAAAGCACATTGAATAATACTTACGCCTTCGGGTGTCTGACGAAGAATATCAACACTATAAATATCGGCAGGTAAAGAAGCACGGATAGCGTTTATCTCACGCACTACTTCATTGTATTTTTCATCAGTATTTACATGGTGCTGAAACTCAATGACAATGCTTGCTACTCCTTCATCAGCCACAGAAGTAATTTTTTTAATATCACTGATTTCAGACATCCGGTCTTCTATGGGGTCAACAATCAGTTTTTCCATATCGGCCGGAGACGTGCCGGGATATACGACAATGACGCTGTTGAATGTGGCCTTCAGAGTAGGATCTTCTGCTTTGGGCATATTCAACAGAGAGTTGATACCAATGGCTAATACCATCACGAAAATGATGATAGTAAACTGGTAGTTTTTAACGGAGAATTCTGCAAGACGCATTTTAATGATGAATTAAGTGTGACGATTTTGCCGTGTTTCTGAAGACTCTTCACGGCGTATATTTACAATTGACACATTTTTATACTAATGAGCTTTAGTTTTTTGTCACTTTTACTTTGCTCTTATCGCTCAGAAAATTAGCTCCTCTCGTGATAATCGGCGTGCCTTCTGCTAAACCCGATGAAACAGCTATATCATTACCGTATATCGCTCCAATACCTATCTCATTTTTACTGACCGATTGCTTATCTGCATTTAAAACATAAACAAAAGCCTTGTCTCTGTCTGCTTCCACTAGTGATTCAACCGGAACAACTAATGAAACAGGACCTTTGCCTGATGAAATTTCTGCTTTGGCTACAAAGCCTGAAATCAATTTTTTACCATTAGGCTGTATCTGTAATTCGGCTTCATAAGTACCAGTAGCCGGATTAACGGTCTGGGCTATCTGGGTTATTCGTGCATTAAAGCGCTCATTTGGGTAGGCATCCAGATAGATGCCGGCTGCATCGCCTAATTTAACTTTTACCACATCTCTATCTGCCAGACCTACATTGACTATATAGGCTGATTCTCCGGTTCCTAAAATAAAAACAGGTGAAAAAGGCGTAATTAATTCACCTTGTTCTGAAATCTTGCGAAGAATACGTCCACTGGCAGGGGCGTAAATTCTGGAAAGTTTCTGATTGAATTCTGCTACCTGTACATTCTCTTTGGCAACGTTATAACCAGTGGTGGCATCCTGCACATTGGTTAGGGTGGTAGCTTCATCAGCATAAAGTTTTTTTACTCTTTCCAGATCTCTTTCTGATTTTTCTAAGCCTAATTTTGCTTGTTTTACCTGTGCGTCAATTTCAGACAAGTCTAGTTCGGCCAATAATTGCCCTTCTTTTACGAATTGTCCTTCGTTTACATATACTTTCTTAATCATGCCACCTGTTTTGAAGGCCAGCTTCAATTCTGATTTTGATGACAATACACCACTGGCAATTATAGGCTCGGTTAATGATTTTTTTGCCACAGGTTGCACCTCAACTGCAATGATTTCTTCTGTTTCCTGTTTCGTTTCTTTCTTTTTGCCGCAGCTAATCAATAAGACAAATACAAATGAGTAAATGAGCGGAAATAATTTCGTTTTCATATATAAATCTGTTTATTTCTGATTAAAACCTAATTTTTCTACTTTTCTCAGCCAGTTTTCCCGAAAGCTGTCTTTTGAAAGTCTCAGCGGGCCTATCGTTGTGGTACGTACCGGTTTTACACCGCAAAACTCCAATGTCATTTTTTTCATGGCATAATAGGTAGGCCTGCCATTAAAAAGCCAATAATACCAGGCTGGTTGGTCGAGTGTACTGATGATATGCCCTGTTTTACCTACCAGGAGTTTATCCCACCATAGCGAATTCTCACGTTTCTGAAATACAATTCCGGGGAGAAAAACCCTATCCAGAAAACCTTTCAGTAAAGCAGGAACTGAACCCCACCAAACGGGATAAAAAAACACCAGGTGTTCAGCCCATTTAATTTTTTCGATAGATTCTACTAAATCAGGCTCTAATTCGGTGCGCTTCCTGTAACCGAAATGCAGGTTGGGATCAAAGGATAATTCGCTGATGATAATCTCTTTGATATTGGCGCCTGATTCAATCAGTCCTTTTTTGTAGGCTTCAAATAGTGCGAAATTAAAACTTTCGCTATCCGGATGCCCTTGTATGAGTAATACCTTTTTCATGTTTATAAGGAACTTATCAATGCGTTTACGCTTAATAAAAGACAAAGTTGGGAGTAAAATCCTGTATCTGATCAGGCGAATTTTGTGTTTGTTATTTTCCTGGAAAAACCAACATAACGAAACTCGCCAATGGCTCTGGTCAGAAATATAAAGGCAACAATTCTGAGTGCATAATTACCTGTCCATATAGGTAGGGCTAATGTTATCATAAGTATTATCTGACCGCAGCAACTTTATCAAGCATGGCTTTTTTCAACAGAATATCATATTTAGTCAAAGCTTCCTGTAGTTTGGCTGTTATGACTTCATTTTGTGCACGCAGATATTCAACCAGAATGGCTTGTCCGTTGCGGTAGCGGCTATCAACTACCTTAAAATATTTTTCGGCCTTGGTGGTGCCATCTTTGGCACTGGGAAGGGTTCTTTGGGCAGCCTCTAATTCAAAATAGGCTTGGGATACCTGTAATTGAATCTGTTTCTGTACCTCTTCCAGTTTGGTTTCCAATAGATTTTTCTGAATTTTTGCCTGCTGGATTCTGGCCTTCTTCTCATAGCCATGAAAAACATCCCAGCTTAATCCGATTTGCCCCACTATATAGGCCTGATCTTTAAAAGTATAGCCATTGCCCTGAAAGCCTGTGGTTCCTCCTACAAAGATCTGAGGTCTAAGTGAGTTCATTTCCTGCAATTTAATGGCAGAATGGCTGGCTTCAATATTTGCCTTTAACTGATTGATTTCCTGCCGATTTGCAATAGATTGCTGACGCATATCCGCAACATTTACCTGTGTATTTATATCAAGAAGAACAGTATCGGCGATAATCTCAGTATTAAAATCACGGTTCATCAGGAAATTCAGGTATGCCTGGGCTGTGTAGCGGTTTTTGTCCATTACTGCTACTTGCTGGTCAAGCTTACTGACTTCATACTCTGCCGAATAAATGACGTCTTTGGTTGCCACATTATTGCTTACGAGTTTTTCATTGAGTTTTACGAAATCGCTCAACACTATACGAGAGGCTGAAAAGATTTTCTGTGCTTCTAAGGTTTGCAGATATTGCAGGTAGGCAATAGTAATATTATAACGGACTTCGTTTTCGAGAATACGTTTTTTTGCTTCCTGCGCAGTTAATAAGTCTCGCTGGATAAGCAGATTATAGCGAATATCAGTATTATAGATAGGATACTGAAAGCTGAATTTGGTATCGTGAAAATTATTAGGTGCTAATAGCTCATTGACATTCTCTACCTGTGGGAAAGCGGTGGAATTAGTCAGCTTATTCAAGGTAGAATAAACCGGATTAAGCAAGTCGCCTACGGGGAATGATAAACGACGCCCTCCTGCGGCCAGAGTATAAGTAGGAGCAAAGGTAATTTTAGGTGAAAAATTGGCCTTTGCCATTTTTACATTTTCCTGAGCTTTTTCTATTTCAAAACTTTCTTGTTGTAAGGCCAGGTTATTTTTCAATCCCTCCTGAATGTATGATTCAAGTACGGGCGAAGAAACCTGTGAAAATGCTAAAGCAGGGCAAAGTGCCAGGAGTAAAATCAGGTTTTTCATATTTCACTGATGCTTTTTCAATTAATGAACAGTGTTAAGTAAAAGTGCCAAATAAACCCGTCTGTTAAAAGACGGGTAGGTATAATTAATTTTTTATGCTTGTCACTACCATATTAGAGGTGCATTTAGCTACTATCTTGTGGTCGGCATTGTGTATTGCACAGGTAATATGAATGACCGTTTTACCTGCTCTGATAATTTTTGATTTTACCAATAGGGTATCGCCTATTTTGGCGGGCAGGAGATAATCTACATTTAGATTAACAGTAGTATAAAAACTTTCTCTACCCAACATATAAACGGTCATACCCATTACATCGTCCATCATTGAAGCGGCTGTGCCACCGTGAAGTATTTTGAGCGGATTGGTCATTTCTTCTCTTACTATAAACTCAACTTCAACAGAGCCTTCTTCTACCGCAATTAACTTACCGTTTAGCCATCTGCCTAAAGGTGATGGACTCATATCAGCCGAAGATTTGCCAATGCTCGATTTAAAAAACTCTATAATCTGATTCATGCTTTTTCATTTTAATGGATTATTCTTCTATTAATTCCCGATAATCTTCTGTCAGATTCTTCCCTTTAATAATTCTATAAATCGCTCGTAAGCATGTTCTAAGCGAGGAATGCGTTCTCCTTCACGAAACATCGTTGTTCTTTTTCTCAGATGAATGGTCACTAAGCCGTGTACTGTTGCCCAGATCATCATAGAAGTACCCTCTACATCATCTATTTTAAAATAACCTGCTTCGATACACTCACGCACAATCTGCCGGAGCATTTCAAAGGCAACATGACCATCTTCCCATATTTCTTCACGGCACTCAATCGTATCGATAGGAGATGACATAAGGAACATCAATTCGTATAATTCAGGATTCTCAAAGCCATATTGCATATAATACCGACCCATAACTGTTAATCTTTCAAAAGGATCCCTGATATTTAATACACGCTGAAACTGCTCTATCAGCTTCTGAAATGATTCCTGATGTAAATCAAAAAGCAATTCGCTTTTATCTTTATAATACAAGTAAATGGTTCCTGGGCTATATTCTATTGCGTCGGCTATATTGCGGATGCTTGTTTTCTCAAATCCCTGTTCAATAAATAGTTTACGTGCAGCATCCATGATGTGTCGCTTCATCTCGGCCTTTTCTCTTTCTTTTCTTTCTATAATACCCATCTATGCTAAACTGATTAAATTAACATTGCAAATAAAATGAACAGTGTTCAGTAAAACAAATGTTTTTTCTAAAAATTTATATTATAAGGCTAAAATGCATAGCAAGAACACAATTTTACTGGATTTAATTAGAGAAGAGAGTGAAAAAGTTCAGTTTTTGAGTCAGATAATCGTTTTTAACGATCTTATTTCATTACCCAGACCTCTTTTATAAATCTGATTTCCTGGCTATCATCAAACTGTATTAATAACGTACAAACAAACATATCCCCCAGGTCTTTACTTACTTTTCCATTCCAGATATGGTCTCCGCTTGTTACCTCAAAATTGTCTTTAGTAAATATCAGATTTCCCCAACGATTAAATATATTCATTTGCTTTATCAGTAGTTTGTCCTGTTCAAAATGAACAGTTAATTCCTCATTCAAATTATCATTATTAATCGTAAAGGCATCCGGTATATAAACACAGTTTTTCATCAGATGAATCACTTTTTCTAGCTGACAGGCATTATCATCTTTTATGATAATAGCATAGGTACCACTGGTAAGGTATTTAAAATCCGGCTTAGTTATGAAAGTGACACCATCTATCGAATAACTCAAAGCTGTTTCTCCAATTGCATCTATAGCTATACTTCCGTTGCTGTCTGAGCAATCCGCATTCTGGAGTTTAATTGAGTTTAGTAAGGGTTTCTTTGGTACTTCAACATGAATAGGCGTACTTGGTAAAGACGTGCAACCATTGGCGTTCGTTACAGTATAAGTGTAGGTCCCGGGCAGAATATTGGTATCAGTATAAGTAAAACCAGAGGTATTTGCTGCTATCATACTCCCAGGTTGCCTGTTGATACTATAATTCCCGAAAGCAGGCAAGTCGCTAATATGAATGCTGGTAGTAGGTTGTCGGCAATTCATAGGTATAGCCAATCCTTTAGGTGAACTTTGTAAAACTTTTAGTTCTACTTTATCGCCTTGAGCCGACGGACAAGTGGTAGTTTTAGCAGAAACGCTATAAATGCCCGGCCCTAAGTTGGTAAATACAGGGTTGTTCTGATAGTTTGACCCGTCTATTGAATATTGATAGTGTTCCCCTTTGGTACTTAAACCCATAGGAGAAGTGAAAGTAATAATGCCATCAGGATTATTACATACATGGCTAACAGTAGTAGTGACAGGCTGAATAGAATTTCCCGGGTTGATCACCTCATTA
Organism: Chitinophaga pinensis; assembly: GCA_943368675.1. Lineage (GTDB taxonomy): Bacteria > Bacteroidota > Bacteroidia > Cytophagales > Spirosomataceae > Emticicia. The sequence goes on from CALRLN020000005.1 coordinate 6,155, forward strand.
ACAGCCCATGCCCACAAATTCACCCAGGCTCTGTCTGCCGAATTATTTATATCTTGTCCATTAGTTAAACTACCTACCTTGGTAAAAAAATCTGTATCTCCGAGCAGTACATCTCTTGTTTCGGTGTGAAATATAATAGTTGGTCTGTTATTAGCATCTTTGGCGACAACTGTAGAAAAACAATCTACTACAAAATAACCCTGAGAATCACCTCCCTGACTTATCTCGGTATTATTGCCAAATACACCTGAGAATAATTTCGTAGTATTATCTCCAGCACCTGCTGTACAAGGATTTTTATTGCCATTAGTCAGGAGATACCCATAATAATTGGTAAGCTGAAAGCTAAATGGTTGTTCAGCTATAATTACGACTTTGCCAGGTTGCATTGACCATTTTTTTATTGCTTCCTTCTCGGCAAGCGTAAAAGGAAATGCTCTGCCGCCATCGGCACCTACAAAAAGAATCTGGAAGGGGGCTAAAGATGCTTCAGTAATAGAACCTGAATTAGAAAAAGTATGTGTAAAGTTTAACTTATAAGGTACTTTTCCGGTTGGGCCAAAATGAGCAGGATTAGTTAATTTTGGCAAAGAGCCGTTTATCATTCTGGTACCATTCAATGTACATCCACTATCATAATTAGTTGAATTTACATCAAAACGGCTTTGGTCAATACTCGCCACTTCAATGGTCTGTGCAAAGCCTTCTTTAAAATTGATAAATAAAATCGTTATAAATAAAACGAATACCCGAAATGTAGAGAGTTTTAGCCACATTAGTCATACAAAGTTTTGACTAAATTAGGCATTAGATATAATTTTTTAAATATTTATTTGAAATTTATATTCTATGATTAGTTCAATAAATGGTATCAAATCTCAATCACATTAAAACTATAATCAAGAGGGTCTAAAGAATCCAGCAGTTTTTTGATGAATAAGTTATCATTCAGATAGAAATTCAGGAAGTTTTCTTTTCTCTCCTGTAAGCCTCCACCCGGGAATAATTTCTCTTTTAAAGCCAATAACTGAGTCACAGAGCCTTCCTGATTACGTTCTTCGGCTCTTTTGATACGTTTTTCGAGATGTTCCAACGAATTATTACTTTTTGCTTTTACTGCCTCAACAGGGCCCTCCATTGTAGCATCAATGATGATTGCTTTTTTAAGAATACGCTCAAAAATATCGTTGATTTCATCAATCTCGAAAGCAAGACTTAATGATTTCCTGGAGTTCTTCTCAACAAAACTTTTGCGTAATGTTACCTCATCGGCAAATAGTTCTTCAGAAGTTATACCCAGTTTATCTATTTTTTTCCTGCTTGCTTCATTTACAATCAGGGCAAAATTACGAGGCATCAATAAAGGGAATTGTTCCTGATAATGGTCAAACACGCCCTTTAACTGTAACCAGTAAGGCACCTCCGATGGCCCGCCTATATATGCGAGGTTGGGCAGAATAGTTTCCTGATAGAGAGGTCGCAATACCACATTCGGGCTGAATCTTTCAGGGTTGCTTTCTATTAATTGCAGAACTTCGCTTTCTGAAAATATAATATCTGTATGTAGAACTCTATATGCACCATCTTCTTTGATGATTCTTTCTCTGAGGCCGTCTTCCAGATAGAAGAAATTAATTTCTCTTGGCGTAATTTGAGTATGATAGCCGGCAGCATGTAGTTTTTCAGAAGTCTCTGTAACAACTTTGCTGGCTGTGTTGTGCAGGAGGTCGTCTTTAATAATCGGACTGAAAACAGATTTCAGCGCTGCATCGTCGGCATCTAAACAAATCAAGCCCTCGCTTTCAAAAAGATGACTCATATAACATCGAACCGCATTCGCTAAAGTAGCATGATTCAGATACGCATTCTGAAAAAACTCTACTCTTTCTGGTATCTGGTCACAAATCGCTCTTAATTCTGCCGGATTCATACGCCCCACTGCGCCTTTTTGCGTTGTTTCCCATTTGTAGTTTTTACCAAACAGATTAAATACAGAAATTTCCTCGAAGTCATGATCTTCGCTGGCCATCCAGTATACAGGTACAAAATTATAGTCCGGAAACTCAGCTTTTAGTTTTTTAGCTAAGTTGATTATAGTTACAATCTTGTAAATCACATAAAGCGGACCGGTGAAGATATTAAGCTGATGTCCTGTGGTTACAGTAAAAGTTTTATCGTCTAATAAGGCAGAGAAATCTGGCTTTGAGTCAAGCGTTGAATATTGTTTTTCTAATGTATCTACTAATATCCGGCGTTTTTCTTGAGTAAATGCTCTTGATTGAATTGCTTTCCGGAATCCCTCAATGTCAGGAAATTGATTATAAAAAGTAGCAAGCGCTTCGTTTTTTGTGATATAATCTAAAAACAATTTTGGAAAAGCTCCAACGGCTTTTAACTCTAAGGTTTGCGAGGGCATATGTAAGGCGCGATTTCTTTATTTTTCCAAGATAACACGAAAAAGATTAGACAGGTTTCAAATATACTAAATCCAAAGGATATTATTTCGTGGATTTATGTTTATGAAGCGACAAGGCTTATTCTTAATAGATTAAAGAAAATAACCACTATTTTTGAGAAACATGGGATTCATTTATGAAAATCCTTCTGTTCTTTTTTGTTCTGATTACTAATTATATCGCCCTTGTTAAACTGTCGACATTTGCATCTATGGTTGAGCATTAGCAGGGGTAATAGCCACCTATTCAGCAGAGATTATCAATAATCTGACTTTTACTCGTACATCTTATCAATCAAATCCTTATATCGGGTCATAATTACCTTCCTCTTAGGTTTCAGCGTCGGGGTAATCTCGCCGTTTTCAATAGTCCAGGGAGCAGATAAGAGTTCAATTTTCTTCACCTGTTCATAAGGGGCAAATTCCTTATTGAAATGATGGACTTCATCCATAAATAATTTCTGAATCTCTTGTCTTTTAACTATTTCAATATCCGACGAATATGGAATATTATGTGCTTTGCACCATTCACGAAGTGCAACAAATTCCGGGATAATCAAAGCTCCCGGGAACTTCTGGCCTTCGCCCACTACCATAATCTGCTCCACATAAACCGATTCCTTGATTTTGTTTTCAAGCACCTGCGGTGCGACATATTTACCACCTGATGTTTTGAAAATTTCTTTTTTACGATCTGTTATTTTCAGAAACTTTCCCTCTTCCAGCTTCCCTATATCTCCTGTGTGCAGCCAGCCGTCTGCATCAATGGTTTCTTTAGTTAAATCGGGTAGATTATAGTAACCTACCATCACGTTGGGTCCTTTGTACAAAATTTCACCATCGTCGGCTATTTTTATAGTACCTCCATCTATCACAGGCCCAACTGTGCCGATTCTTAAATCTAGTGGCTTCACCCGATTGGTCGCAATCACAGGGGAAGCTTCGGTCATGCCGTAACCCTCAGAAACAGGGATGCCTGCTGCCCAGAAGACTCTGGCTAAACGGGGCTGCAAAGCTGCTGCCCCAGAGCATATCATTCGGATGTTTCCACCGAGTGCTTCCTGCCATTTGCTGAAAACCAGTTTTTGAGCCAGTTTTAATTGTTGGTTATACCACCAGCCCGCATCTATATTCGGGTCATATTTCAAACCCAGGTCTAATGCCCAAAGGAATATTCTTCGTTTCAAGCCACCTAATTCATAACCTTTGGCTACAATTTTGTCATAGACTTTTTCGAGCAGGCGAGGAACAGTAGTAAATATCTGGGGTTTTACGTCTTTTAAGTCGTCAGCAATGGTATTCATATTCTGCGCATAATAAATAGAAACCCCCAGGCGAATGTATAGATAAAGCACCATGCGTTCGTAAACATGATTGAGAGGCAGGAAACTCAAAGCCCTGCACTCAGCATCAATAGGGAAATAGTCTTTACAACCCTCAAAATCACTGATGATATTATAATGCGTAAGCATCACACCTTTCGGCTTGCCTGTGGTACCCGAAGTGTAAATTAGTGTAAGCAAATCATCGGGCCTGATAGACTGCTTGATTGTGTCTATTTTTAATTTATTCGCTTCATCGGCAATATCTGTTACTTCTTTCCAATGGTTTGCACCGTTTATCTTTTCAAAAGTATAAATATTCTGTACTGTCGGAGCCTCTTTGGCAGCCTCCTTCGCTCTTTCCAGTAGCGTTTCATCGCCGACAAATACGTAGATGATGCCGGCATCATGAAAAATGTATTTATAATCTTCGACGGTGATATTCGGATATAGAGGCACGCTGATAGCGCCAACCTGCTGAATAGCAAAATCCACGATGTTCCATTCGGGGCGACTTTCAGAAATAATGGCAATTTTATCTCCTTTTTTTACACCAAGCTTTAGTAAGCCATAGCTTAACTGATTAATGCTGTCGATAAAATCGCTGGCAGAAATTTTTACCCATTCTCCTTTTATTTTAGAAGCAAAAACGTCGGGTTTGTTGTACTTCGCAATCGATTCGGGCAGTAAATCGAATATACGGGTGATAGACTGAGACATGTTTAACAGGCGTTTGAATAAAGACAAAAGTAAAGAAATTTTTTTCCGACAAAACAAACATCTAAAAAACCTGTCGGATTTTTTTATTAAGTGAACAAAAAGTGGTGCATACTATACTGAGTCTACATCAACCACCACATCCACATCTTTATGCTCTTTGGTCTGATGGAGCGCGTCTATCATTTCCCTTAAAAAGCTTTTAGCCGCTTTGATATTCAGTTTGTCTTTTTCAAGCTTTATCAGAATATCAAATAAGAATTTATTACGGATACGCTCAATCAAGGCCTTTTCAGGGCCTAGCACCCTTGCTTTGCCTAGTTTTTCTAATAATTTATTGGCCAGCCAATGGGCTGCTTTTTCTGCTTTATCTTCTTCTTCATGCTTTATAGTAATAGAAATAATTCTTGCGAACGGAGGATACAGATAACCTTCACGTTCGAGTATCTCCTCATTATAGTAGCCCAGATAATCGTTTGCTACTACTTTTTGCAATAAAGATTGTTGTGTATTATTGGTCTGAATCATTACTAATCCTTTCTTCGCCCGCCGTCCGGCTCTGCCACTTACCTGTGTCAGCATCTGAAAAGCCCGTTCCGAAGCCCTGAAATCCGGGAAATGAATCATACGGTCGGCATCAAAAATACCCACCAGGCTTACTTTGTCAAAATCAAGCCCCTTGCTAATCATTTGTGTACCTACCAGAATGTCAGTACCACCTTGTTCAAACTCACTGATAATGTTCTGATAAGCATTCTTGGTTCTTGTAGTATCCAGGTCCATGCGTTGTGTACGGGCCGTTGGAAACATTATTTTTAAATCATCTTCCAGTTTCTCAGTACCAAAGCCAATCGTACGGATTTTACCGGAGCCGCATACAGGGCATACTTTAGGCACTTCTTCTTTATGTCCGCAATAATGACAACGGAGTTCTTTAGACTGTAGATGAAAAGTAAGGCTTACCGCACATTGCTGGCATTCGGATACCCAGTTACATTCCTGACAATTCAGGTAAGGCGAATAGCCGCGACGGTTCTGAAAAATGATGGTTTGCTCATGATTGTCCAGGTTTTGCTGAATCTGGTTAAACAGTGTACTCGAAAAGTCATTTTTCATATTCTTGGCCTTACGCTCAGCCTTCAGATCCACAAGCTGAATATCAGGTAATTGGGCTTCACCGTAGCGCTGATTAAGCGTTACCAGCCCATATCTGCCGGTCTGAGCCTGATAATAGCTTTCGATAGATGGCGTAGCTGAACCGAGAAGAATTTTTGCTCCTTGTTTTAAACCCAGCATAATACCTACGTCACGTGCATGGTAGCGGGGTGCAGGGTCAAACTGCTTATAAGAGGTTTCGTGCTCTTCGTCAATAATCACCAGACCCAAATTATCCATTGGCAAAAATATAGCAGAGCGCACACCTACCACAAACTGGTATCTGCCGTCTACTATGCCTCTCCACACCTCTACTCTTTCATTATCAGAGAATTTTGAGTGATAAACCCCCATTTTATCACCAAATACTCGTTTGAGTCTGACAACTATCTGGGTAGTAAGAGCAATTTCCGGCAATAGATAGAGAACCTGCGAGCCGCCCTCTAATACCTTTTGTATTAAATCGATATAGATTTCGGTTTTACCACTACCTGTAATGCCATGCAATAGCACGATGTCTTTCTCGGTGAATTTTTGCAGAATTTCATCACTTGCGGCTTGTTGGGCGTCGGTCAGGTCTATTGTTAATGGTTCTTCAGGCGTATCATCACCGAAGCGGGAGACAATTACCTCAAATTGCTCTAAAATACCTTTTTCTATTAAGGTCGCCAAAGCTGAATCTGAGGTTTCACCTTGCTTGAAAAGAGATTTGTCGACACCCGGGTTATTTTTTTCGGCTAGCTCATTGATAGGTACATGTCTGAGATATTCAAGAATAATTGTTTGTTGCTTGGGCGATTTGGTAAGAGAATCAATCAGGTTCAGTACCTCTTCACTTCCTTCGTAAACTCTTTTTAAGCGTACTTTTTTAGCAATTTTTGGTTTATATTTCTCTTTTACTTCTTCATACATGATAATGGCATGTTTACCAATCAATGATTTAATCATCGGATTGATATTCTTTTCGCCTACAAACTTAATGGCATCATCATAGGTAAGAGAAGTATGGGTTTTCAGAATCTCGATAAATTCAACTTCTTTTTCATCCAGTAATTCCGGGTGATCAAAATCAGGGTTTAATTGCATTCTTGACTGGCTGCTAACTTTTAAGCCGGACGGAACTGCTACGTTCATTACCTCGCCTATACAGCACATATAATATTCGGCAATCCACTCAAAAAGCCATAATTGAGAGGGAGTAACCAGGGGGTCTGTATCTAATAATTCCAGAATATACTTTGCCTGGTATTTCTCAGGCGGTTTGGTGTGAATTTTCCCGACAACAGCAGTAACCACGCGGTTTCTTCCGAATTGCACAATTACTCTTGCCCCGATTTTTATATCAGCCACAAAATGACGGGGAACCCGATAAGTAAACATGCGTGGAATGGGTACAGGCAGAATTACGTCAGCGAAGTAGGTGGTTTCAACAGAAAAAATATCTTCGGTCATTTTCAAAAATGGTATTTAAAAATAAAAACGGGATTTTTAGCAACACAACAGTAAATAACAGTTTACTAACGATTATTTCAGCGGTTTTGCTATTCAGCTTACCAGAGATACTAAAAAAATCTCAGATAATAAACAGTTATAGTAGATACTTAATTCAAAACAATGAAGAATTGAATAGGATAGAAGAAGGATAAAAAAAAGGAGTAAGAATCTAATTCTTACTCCTACAAAGATAAATAAAAAATCTTAAAAAATAGTATCAAAAAGCAAATATGCATTTAGCGAAATAATAATAACTGCTACTGCCCAGGCAGTATATTTTACCCAGGTCGGATTGGCAAATTCACCCATTTTGAGTTTGCTCGATGTAAAAGCTACCAGAGGCACAACTGCAAAGCTTAATTGTAAAGACAAAATTACCTGACTAAGTACTAATAAATCAGAAGTGCCCTTTTCTCCATAGATAATGGCTACGATCAGCGCAGGAATAATGGCAATCAAACGGGTAATTAACCGACGAAGCCAAGGTTTGAGTTTGATATTCAAGAAACCCTCCATTACTATCTGGCCTGCCAATGTGCCTGTCAGTGTAGAGTTCTGACCTGCCGCCAACAAGGCCACAGCAAAAAACAAACCGGCAAGTTTTACCCCCAGAATAGGGTCAAGCAAATGATAAGCATCTGTAATATCTGCTATATGCTGATTGTCCGAAAAGTGAAAAGTAGCCGCTGCCATAATCAGAATTGCCGCATTAATAAAGAAAGCAATAAACAAAGAAGCAGTAGAATCAATGGTAGCATACTTAATGGCACTTTTTTTAGCAACGCTTGTGTCCTCGATTTTACGGGTTTGTACAATGCTTGAATGCAAGTATAAATTATGTGGCATTACGGTTGCACCTAATATACCGATAGCGATATAGAGCATTTCAGGATTCACCACAATTTGCTGACTTGGTATCAGGCCTTTTGCAACGCCAAACCAATCAGGGTTTGAAACTATGATTTCATAGCCGAAGCATAATAAAATAATCAGAATTAAACCCCCAACAATCACCTCAACAATCCGGAAACCCCGATTCTGTAAAAACAAAATAAAGATGACATCGATTGCTGTAATAATGATACCATAGGTGAGTGGAATACTAAAAAGCAGATTTAAGGCCACGGCAGCTCCAATTACTTCGGCTAAATCGCAGGCAGCTATGGCTACCTCTGCCAGAATCCATAATATGAATGAAACAGGTCTTGAATACGCATCCCGACAGGCTTGGGCCAGGTCTCGCCCTGTTGCAATACCTAACTTTAATGAAAGATGCTGCAAAAGCATCGCAAACAGATTGGAAATTAAAACGACTGATAGAAGCGTATAACCAAACTTAGCCCCACCCGCAATATCTGTAGCCCAGTTTCCAGGGTCCATATAGCCCACAGCAACCATTAATCCCGGCCCTATAAACGCTGAAAACTTTTTCCAGAAACCTCCGGTTTTAGGAACATTAATGCTTCCATGTACCTCCGGGAGTGATACATTTCTTGGTGATGACCTCCAACCTTTATTTTTTTCTACTTCCACTGTATTTTCCATAATGGCTTTATTGCACTTAATCTACGTTATATGCAAAGTTAAAAATAAAAGTATGTTTGTCAAAATAAATTTTTAGGTTTGTCTAAAAATTTGATTAATAAGGGATAAACTGTACTTTTGTATGGTATTATCATCATCTGAACGGTCTATGACTTCATTTACAGAAGAAAATTATCTGAAAATAATATATATGCTTACTGAGCAAAACGGAGGTAATGAAGTAAGCACCAACCAACTGGCCGAACACACACAGACCAAGGCCGCTTCTGTATCTGATATGTTGCGTAAACTGGCAGAGAAGAGTTTTATTAATTATCGCAAATATCAGGGGGTTACACTGACTAAAGAAGGGCAGCATATTGCCTTGAGTGTAATTCGTAAGCATCGGTTATGGGAGGTTTTTTTAGTCGAAAAACTAGGCTTTGGCTGGGATGAAATCCATGATATTGCCGAACAACTGGAACATATAGATTCGAAGGCTTTAACTGAAAAACTAGATAAATTTTTGGATAGTCCGCAATTTGACCCTCACGGAGACCCGATTCCGGATGCTAAGGGAAAAATGCCAATGGTGAGCTCTCATAAGCTTTCAGAAATACCTGTTGACCAAACGGTTGTAATGGTAGGTGTATCTGTGCATTCACCTGCTTTTTTGCAGCATTTAGATAAAAACCATATTACTTTAGGCTGTAGGATAAAGATTCAGGAAATAAGCGAGTTCGATAAGTCTTATAATGTATTAATCAATAATGCAGATACTGTTTTTGTAAGCAACGAAGTAGCAAAAAACCTTTTGGTGCAATAAAGCCTGTTAAAGTTTTATAAATTCAGCCTGGTGTTAGTATCATTTTATAATTTTGTGCGTTTAAAAGAATATTTTATGAAAAAGAGAATAGATCCTATTCTCTTCGTTTTTTATAATCAGGCAATCATAGGCCTGGCATTCTGAATATTATTAATGAATCTTTCATGAAGATAATAGATAAATACTTAATCAAACGATTCCTGACAACTTATATATTTGCTGTTCTGGTGATTGTGCTGATTATCATGGTGATTGACTTTGTAGAGAAAAACGATGATTTTATTCAGAAAAAAGCGCCCATGCGGGCAATTCTGCTTCAATACTACGCCAATCTTGCTCCTTACTGGGCTAATTATATCAGCCCTTTGATGATTTTTATTTCTACTGTATTTTTTACAGCCCAGATGGCTGCCCATACCGAGATTGTGGCGATTCTGAGTACCGGTGTGAGTTTCAGAAGGCTGATGTTCCCTTATTTTATAGGAGCCTCTATTATTGCTGTTTTCTCTTTTGTAATGGTGGGCTGGATTCTGCCCAGAGCCAATACCGAGCGGCTTGCTTTTGAAAACGTGTATGTAAATGATAAATTCTATTTCTCAACCCGTGATTTCCATATTGCTGTAGCCCCCAATACCTATGCGTATATGTCGAGCTATAATAATGAAGCTAAAACCGGTTACGATTTTACTTTGGAAAAAATAGTAGACAATAAGCTGGTAGAAAAACTATCAGCCAAGCGAATAGAATGGAATGACAGTACCAAAAAATGGAAGATTCACGATTATAAAATCCGGACCTTAGGTCTTACAAAAGATAAGATGATTTTTGGTAACAGTCCGAAAGACACGATTATCAATTTAACACCTAAAGATTTTGAAAGTGAACGCCAGATACAGGAGTCGTTTACGATTCCTGAGCTTCAGGAGAAAATAGACCTGATTAAGAGCCGGGGTGCCGAAGGGATAGAGTCTTTCCAGATTGAATTATACCAACGCTTTGCCACACCATTTGCCGTTATTATTCTGGCTCTGATGGGTTTGATTGTATCAGCACGCAAAGCCAGAGGGGGCGTGGGCTTTCAGATTGCTATCGGGTTTGTTCTGGCCTTTGTTTATATTCTATTCTATATTATGTCAAAGGGCATTGCCGAATCGGGCAATATGCCACCTGTTCTGGCGGTTTGGTTGCCTAATATTGTTTTTGGCGCAATCGGAACTGTTATGTATTTTACAGTTCCAAGATAGCTTATTGCCTTAAAATAATTTCGGCCGTTCCTCTGGCTTTTATAGCCCAGAGCTCATGCATTTTTCCTGAAAAATGTAGCTGGTCGCTGGCAATATATGAGACATCGGTGTGGTCTCTTGTAATAGTGGTAATATCTAAAAAAGGAACACCCGCTTTTCGGCATTCATCCTTGGCAACAGCATTAAATTCATCAATTTCTTTAGCTATTTTCTCAGGATTGCGGGAGGCGGCAAAAGGTGTAATGCCATAATCAGGAATCGACAACACAAATACTTTCTTATAATCTCCATGTGCAAATCCTGCACTGATTTTCAATAATTCTCTGAATTCCAATCTGTATTTTTCAATGCTTTGTCCACGATATTGATTATTCACCCCTATCAGCAATGATACCATATCGTATTGGCTGGTGTTTTTACTTTCTGCAATAGCCTGTATTAACTCTTCGGTTGTCCAGCCTGTGCGGGCAATAATGTCATGTTTTTCAATAGTAAACTCACTCTTTAGTAAGTCAATCAGGTACATACTCCATCGGTCTTTTTCTACTACGCTTTCACCAATGGTGTAAGAGTCTCCCAAGGCCAGAAAAGTTCTTGCCGGGCCTGTTCCGACAGGCTTTGGAATAGAAATGATTTCAGTAGTATCAGTCATAGCACATGATAAAATTAAACTGATTGAAATAAAGAAAGCGATGATTTTTGACATATAGGAGGGAGGGTATTTTTGAAAGATGGAATACTAAAGTACAATTATATTTAAAATATATACGAGAATTTAAGTAGAGAAGTCCTATTTTTGCAAAATTTTATTAAAACTTATATTTCCGTTTCAACGGTTGATTTAATATGAAAGTTGTTTTAGCCTATAGTGGAGGATTAGATACCTCATTTTGTGTAAAATACCTGACTGAAGAATTGGGTCATGAAATACATTCAGTATTAGTTGATACAGGTGGTTTTACAGAAGAAGAAATCAAGGATATTGAGACAAAGGCGTATGAACTGGGTGTAAAACACCATCATACAGCCCGTATGGTAGGTGAATATTATCAGAGATGTATCCGTTATCTGGTATATGGCAATATTCTGAAAAACAATACCTATCCGCTTTCTGTAAGTGCTGAACGTATGTTTCAGGCTGTGGCCGTTGCTGATTATGCGAAAGAAATTGGTGCAGAAGCTGTAGCTCACGGAAGTACAGGAGCAGGTAATGATCAGGTTCGTTTTGATATGGTGTTCAGAATTGTATTACCTAACGCACAGATTATTACACCAATCCGTGATTTACGTTTATCGAGAGAGGCTGAAATCGAATTTTTGAAGTCAAAAGGTGTGGTACGTGAGTGGCATAAGGCTGCTTATTCTATCAATAAAGGTTTGTGGGGAACATCGGTAGGTGGTAGAGAAACCCTTACTTCTGATGGGTTTTTACCTGAAAGTGCATTTCCTACACAAGTAACCAAGAAAAAAGGTAGTGAAGTAACGCTTCAGTTTGTAAAAGGAGAATTGAAAGGAGTAAATGGCCGTCGTTTCAAAAATCCGGTGGATGCTATCCGTCGTTTGTCTGAATTGGCCTCTCCGTATGGTATTGGTCGTGATATTCATGTGGGCGATACCATTATCGGTATTAAAGGCCGTGTAGGTTTTGAGGCAGCCGCTCCGTTGATTATCATCAAAGCACATCATTTACTAGAGAAACATATCTTAACTAAATGGCAACAATACTGGAAACAGAATCTTGCCGAATGGTATGGTATGTTGCTACACGAAGGGCAGTTCCTTGAGCCTTTGATGCGTAATATTGAGACTTTTCTGGAGAGCACTCAGGAAAACGTAACAGGCGAAGTGCGTGTGCAGTTAGCACCTTATCATTTCCAGTTATTAGGTATTAAATCAGATTATGATATGATGTCGCCTGTGTTTGGGAGCTATGGCGAAATGAACAATGCCTGGACAGGCGATGATGTAAGAGGTTTTTCTAAAATCATGTCGAATCAGGTTATGATTCATGAGAAAATAGCTGAACTGGCAGCGAAGAAATAAGAACTTTTTAACTAATATTGCACCCCATAAATATCAAGTATTTATGGGGTTGTATTTTGAGATTTAAAACTTAATTATTGGGTTTGATATTCTCAACTGCAATGATATTGGCCACTGCTTTGCACTTATCAAAATCAGCTTCATAAATTTCAAATTCATTGGTAAGCGCGGCACTTGCCATGCTTACGTCGTCTTTACGATATTTCATCTGGCTATTTACAATTCCCTTACCTGTCATGTGTAGGGCATGGACACCTGCTTCTAATAGCTGTGAGGCATTTGCTGCACTTACGCCAGCGCCAGCCATAATTTCTATACGATTGCCTGCTTTTTCGGCCAGCGTCTTTAATAAATCTATTCCCTCAATGGCCGTATTTTTTTGTCCTGATGTAAGTATCCTTTCACAACCCAATTCAATAATGGTTTCCAGGGCTTTAAATGGTTCTGCACATACATCAAATGCTCTGTGGAAAGTTACTTTCATAGGGTGGGCTAATGCCATCAATTCTTTTGTACGAGCTACATCAACGATTCCCTCTGGATTTAAGATACCGAATACAACACCATCTGCACCTGATTCTTTGGCCGCGTGAATATCGGCTTTCATTACTTCAAACTCTGTATCCGAATAGCAGAAATCACCTCCCCGTGGGCGAATCATGACATATAGTTTAATAGAGAGATGCTGACGTGCCAGTTTTATCAAACCTGCTGACGGACTTGTACCACCCTCAAACATTCCGCCGCATAATTCAATTCTATAAACCCCCGCCTTTTGAGCAGTCAGGCAGGATTCTAATGAAAAACAACAAATTTCTAACATTCCGGTTCTATGGTTCTTTTATGCAAAGAAACAGATTAAATGCTGTTTTCTCAGGCATCAAATCTGTTTTCTTTAGTTTTTCAATAATTTAAAGGCTTAAAACTTTATTTTTAAGTCGTCAATTCCCTAAAAACCTCTTCAATGCCTTTACCACCTTTTTTAAGTTCAGAGAGAGTGCTGTCAGCTACTATTTTGCCCCGGTTGATGATTACCACACGGTCGCAGATGGCTTCTACCTCCTGCATGATATGAGTGCTGAAAATGACTGTTTTGTCTTTTCCCACGTTTTTAATCAGGTCTCGTATTTCAACCAATTGATTGGGGTCAAGTCCGGTAGTAGGTTCATCTAATATTAGTACATCCGGGTTATGAATCAATGCTTGTGCAAGCCCTACACGCTGGCGATAACCTTTTGATAGTTGCCCTATTTTCTTGTGTTTTTCAAGACCAAGGCTAACTCTCTCTATCGTTTCATCAATCTTAATTTGAAGCGTTCGGCCTTTTAATCCATAGAGTGAGCCTGCAAAATCTAAAAATTCTTTTACGTACATATCCAGATAAAGCGGATTATGCTCTGGCAGATAACCTATATGTGCTTTTACCTGCATCGGCGAGGTCTTTACATCAAAGCCATTAACTGCTACTGTTCCTTCTGTAGCCGGAATATATCCCGTCAGGATTTTCATCGTGGTTGATTTTCCTGCCCCATTAGGACCAAGAAACCCTATGATTTCTCCTTTGTTGACTTCGAAAGATATATTATCAACGGCTCTTTGTGTACCGTACACTTTGCTTAAGTTCTGAACTTTAATAGACATTGCCGGGCGATTCTATGGTATATATACTGGTAGATTAAGGCGTATAAAATCCCTGCTTTAATCAGCTTTAAGATTTAATTACCTATTCTAAACGTAAAAATAGGTTTTCTCGTGAAAAGATTGGCTAAAAAATATCTTTCCTGCGCTTTTTAATTAAATTTGTTCATATTCAACCAAGCAAATAAACAATGAAAAAAACACTCCTATTACTACTAATCAGCATTCAGTTTGCCTTTGCTCAGGACAAAGTCGTGCGGATGGGCATCGTCGGCATGACGCACGACCACGTATTCCAGATTCTTAACAACGTTAAACATGATGGCGTAGAGGTGGTAGGTTTTGCCGAACCCAACAAAGCCCTTGCCATGAAATACTTTGCCAAATACAAGTTGCCCGAAAACCTTTGGTACGCCAGCCTTGACGAAATGATTGAGAAAGCTAAACCGGAAGCCGTTTGCGATTTCAGAAGTATTATTGAACATCTGGAAACTGTACAGAAATGTGCGCCTAAAGGTGTGCATGTAATGGTAGAGAAACCATTGGCGGTTAATCTGGCAGCGGCTAAACAAATGGAGGCGTTGGCTAAAAAGCATAATATTCAGTTATTGACGAATTATGAAACTACCTGGTATGCCAGCAATCATGCCGCCTATAAAATGATTAATGAAGACCATGCCATTGGCGACATCAGAAAAATAGTGATACATGACGGCCACTCTGGTCCTAAAGAAATCGGCGTAACCAATACCTTTATGGATTGGCTGGGCGACCCTGTTAAAAATGGTGGTGGGGCAATTATAGATTTTGGTTGCTATGGTGCAGATATTATGGCCTGGATAATGAAAGGAGAAAGACCTACCTCTGTAACCGCCATTACGCAAACTATCAAACCTGATATGTATCCAAAAGTAGATGATGAGGCGACTATCATAGTAACATATCCTAAAGCTCAGGGGATTTTCCAGGCATCATGGAACTGGCCTTTTGATAGAAAAGATGCAGAGTTTTATGGCAAAACCGGTTATATTATTGCCGACAGGAGTCTGCAAATGCGTGTAAGAAAAGGTAATAGAAATGCACCACCGGAAGAAAAAGTGGAGATTAAGCCATTGGCTTCCCCGATGAATGACCCTTTCAGTTACTTTGCCGCTGTGGTAAGAGGCAAAGTAAAATCTGAAAATGATTTGGGTTCATTAAAAATCAATATGGTAGCAATGGAAATTCTGGATGCTGCCGTGAAATCATCGAAGGCCAGGAAAACCGTTGAACTGAAATAATTTAATGTGGGCCAATAACCTCACTAAGGGTAGAAACACCATTTTCGTTAAAGGCTTCAATAGCGAAGTAATATTTCTGCCCGACAGTTAAAGCTCTTAATTCAAGGCTTGATGAGGCATCTCCCCAAATCTGATAAGTCTGATACAACTTATCGGGAGCGATGCCCCATAATATATTATATCCTACGGCATCAGGCACTTTCTGCCAGTTAATGTCAGCATTGCGCTCGTCAGTCTGTCTAGATACGTTTAGTCCTTGTAGTGTAACAGGGGCTGCTCCTGTACCTTTCCCAAAAATACGTATATCACTGATAGCTAAGTTAGGCATTGGCACATGTATATTTTCAAATTTGATGTAACGGGCTTTTACAGGTTTTGCCAGTTCTTCATAGGCATTCGGTCGGTCTCTTTTCTCGTTGGTATTATCTACAATCTTTGTCCAGGTTTTGTTATCTACAGATGCATAAACCTTGTACTGAATATATACTTTTGGCAAGGCGCTATCATAAATGTCAGATTTATAATCGGTATAGTTAATTTGCAGAGAATGCACATTTTGAGGCTTTTCTAAATCAATCGTCAGAGATTCACCACTTTTATTGGTTTTAGCTACCCAGAAAGTTCTTGGGTTTTCGTCCGTGACTAAGCTGGCAGAAAATTTATCTTCCTGAACAGATGAGGAGGTACATGGTTTTTTATAAGATAGCAGCATCCAGCCTGCGAATAATTCGCTTTTATCTATCCATTTTTTAGTTGGTAAAAACTGTGGGAAATCAGCAAAGCGGGTATTGGCAAACATCTGCCCATCTTTGTCAAATCCAGCCGGAACCATCTCAATGCGTCGTTCAAAATTCCAGTTCACGGCAATCCAGGGGGTGCCTGTATTCCAGTAATTCCCATACAAATCCTGAAATGTATTGCCATGCCCCATACCTGTCATGAATCCACCCGGTTTATAAGAAACCGGATTGTAAGGAGCGTAAGTGAAAGGTCCTAGGGGGGCGTCCCCAACATAAGTGCCATTGGCATATACATTAAATTCTGTTCCGGGAGCGCCGTATTGCAGGTAGTACTTGCCATTGTATTTGGTCATCCACGCCCCTTCAGTGAATGGCTTGATAGTATCTCTATGGTCTCTGCCGAAGCGTTCCCAGCCATGTTTTTCGGGGTGCAGGTAGATTAAGCCTTTGTAGTTGTCTTTCTCTTTATAAGTCAGTTTTTTGCTTTTGTCGAGTTCTGCTCCAAAAAGCGGATAAACATTTGATGAGCCCCAGTACATAAACCAACGGTCGGTGGCATCATCATGAAACAAAGCCGGGTCCCAGGGGCCTATATCTTTAGGTAATTGGGGCAGCCAACGATTATAAAAATGCAACTTGCCGTTTTCGGGCGTTGTGGTGTAAAAAATAGGCCGTTGCTGAAAGGTCGATTGAAAAAGATAAAGCGTATCGCGTACTGAAATAGCCGCAGGGGCGCACATATCTTCCATCGGCCAACGGCTTGGGATAATATAGTGCCAGTTCAATAAATCTTTTGATTTCCAGTAGCCTCCCTGAATGGTATGAAATAGGTAGTATTCGTTTTTATGGGTGATAATCACGGGGTCAGCACCCGAGCGGTAGGATATTTTTTCGTTGGTTTGCTCCCAGTTATACTGGTAATTAATATCCATCGGGTTGCAGAACGTTTTCTGCTTAAATGGTTTTGGCTTGGCAATATTCAATTGAGGGCTTTGTGCCAGGCTGATTGTACTGCAAAATAATAGGATAAGTAATTTTGAAATGGTTTTCATAGGTTATGGTTTTGCTTATGCAAATATAAAATAAGTCTGTAGAAAACCATGAAAGTGAAATTTTGTGTATATTGAGTTATTAATGTGACTGAATTATGAAATTCTTATCTGCAATAGCTATAATTGTATCACTTAGTTGTCATAAGTTAAAGGATATACATACTATTATAACCGAAAAATCAAACATTCAGAACCAAGCTGAAGAAGGGGAACTTATTTGCATACTTTATATTGAAAAAGTTCCTGAATTTGTTGGCGGAAATGCAGAAATGTACAAATACATCTCAAAAAACCTGCAAACAGATGCAATTGAAAGTAAGCTATCCGGCAAAATATTCGTACGTTTTGATGTATTGGAGAACGGCACAGTTGACAATGTTGAAATAATAAAGGGAGCAGAAAAGAGTCCAATATTAAGAAAAAAATTGATTGAGGTTTTTCAGAATATGCCTAAATGGAAGCCCGGAGAGGATGCTAATGGTAAGGCGGTTAAAATGAAAATGACTTGTCCGATTTTTCTTGAGTTTGAGTAGTATTTGTATAAAGATTTTTTAAATCGTTGCTTTTAATAAATAATAAAGTTTTTAAGCTTAATAGAGACAATTTGAAAAATCGTCATACACAAAAAACGGCTCTTTTGGAGCCGTTTATCATTTTATCGTTATGAATTATTATCTAGAATAATTCGGTGCCTCACGCATAATCTGAATATCGTGCGGGTGGCTTTCTTTAATACCTGCGGCTGTGATTTTTACAAATTTTGCCTGTTGCAGAGTAGCAATATCACCTGCACCGCAATAGCCCATACCTGCTTTCAGTCCACCTACCATCTGGTAAAGAATTTCAGCGGCACGGCCTTTGTATGGTACACGTCCTACAATACCTTCAGGTACTAGTTTCTTAATATCATCTTCTGCATCCTGAAAATAACGATCTTTCGAGCCATCTTCCATGGCTTCAACCGAGCCCATACCACGATAGGTTTTAAATTTACGACCTTCATAAATCACCATTTCGCCCGGAGCCTCTTCTGTTCCGGCTAATAGTGAACCCATCATAACTGTATTAGCTCCTGCGGCAATGGCTTTGGTAATATCACCTGAGAAACGGATACCACCATCAGCAATAACTGGGACACCATATTTGGCGGCAGCCATAGCTGCATCAGCAACGGCTGATAATTGCGGCATACCAATACCGGCAATGATACGGGTGGTACAGATACTACCCGGGCCAACACCAACTTTAATGGCATCAGCGCCTGCTTTTGATAAGGCTTCAGCAGCTTCGGCAGTGGCAATGTTTCCTACAATTACATCTAATTTCGGGAAGGCCGCTTTAATACGTTGCAGGGTCTCTATTACACCTTTTGAGTGCCCATGAGCCGTATCGATGCTTACTACGTCAACCCCGGCTTTAATAAGCCCTTCTACGCGTTTTTCAATATCCGGGGTTACACCCACAGCCGCTCCTGCAATCAAACGACCTAAACGATCTTTGGCTGCATTGGGGCGGTCTTTCTTTTTCAGAATATCTCTATAGGTAATTAATCCAATCAGCTTATAGTCTCTGTCAACAATCGGGAGTTTTTCGATTTTATAATTCTTTAAAATCTCTTCTGCCTCTGCTAAACCGGCGCCGGCATGACCTACAATCAGATTGTCTTTGGTCATTATCTCAGCAATCGGTTTTGCCATTTCTGTCTGAAAACGTAAATCCCGGTTGGTAACAATACCCTTTAGTTTTTGATTTTCATCAATTACTGGAATCCCCCCTACTTTAAACTCTGCCATCAGGCGTAAGGCATCACCAATAGTGGCACCTTCAAGTAGGGTAATAGGGTCGATAATCATGCCGCTTTCTGAACGTTTCACCTTGCGTACCTGCTCGGCTTGTTGTTCGATAGTCATGTTTTTATGAATAATTCCTATGCCTCCTTCCTGTGCCATAGCAATAGCCATTTCATATTCTGTCACAGTATCCATTGCTGCAGAAAGAAGAGGAATATTCAATTGTATATTTTTGGTCAGATAAGTTTTCGTTTGCGTATCGCGGGGGAGAACTTCTGAATAAGCCGGAACGAGGAGAACGTCGTCGTAGGTGAGTGCTTCGTAAAGCAACTTTGAAGAATCTAACATAGCAAATAATTTTCGTTTTCTTATTTGCCAAGCAAAATTACGGAAAATATTTGGAAAGACAATCGTATACAGTGAATTAATTGAAAATTAATATAAAAAGCCCTGTAATTTCTATTTTACAGGGCTTTCATTCTAGCAATTCAATGATTATATATACTGATTGATAATCATTTCAAATAATTCCTGTTTACCGCTTATTTGCTTAGGCTCACCGTCTCTCAACGCAATACCTCTTAAGTCAGTAAGGGTCAACTTCCCTGTTTCAAAAGCAGCGCCATCACCACTGTCAAACGAAGCATAACGGTTAGCACGCAGTTTTTTGTAGTCTGATTTTTCAAGAATATTATTGGCAATCAATAAAGCTCTTGCAAAAGCATCCATACCTGCAATATGCGCAATAAAGATATCTTCCAGGTCAGTAGAGTTTCTACGGGTTTTGGCATCAAAGTTTACACCACCTGTGGTAAACCCGCCTGCTTCCAGAATTACCAGCATTGCTTCTGTCAGTTCAAACAAATCAATCGGGAACTGGTCTGTATCCCAACCATTCTGATAATCACCACGGTTAGCATCAATACTACCCAACATACCGGCATCAGCAGCCATTTGCAGCTCGTGTGCAAATGTATGCCCTGCTAATGTAGCGTGGTTCACCTCAGCATTAATCTGGAAATCTTTATCTAAACCATAGTTACGCAAGAAGCCGATTACTGTTTGCGTATCGTAATCGTATTGGTGTTTCGATGGTTCACATGGTTTTGGCTCAATATAGAATTTACCTTTGAAGCCCTGACTGCGTGCATAATCACGAGAGATAGTCAGGAATTGTGCCAGGTGGTCAATCTCGCGTTTGGTGTTTGTATTCAACAAAGACATATAGCCTTCACGACCTCCCCAGAATACATAACCCTCACCACCTAATTCGATAGTAGCATCAATGGCATTTTTTACCTGTAAACCCGCATGGGCAACGACTGAAAAATCAGGGTTAGTAGAAGCGCCATTCATATAACGAGGATGAGAAAACAGGTTTGCTGTACCCCATAATAATTTCACCCCACTTTCTGCTTGTTTTTGTTTGGCTATGGCAACAATGGTTTGTACGTTTTTTTCAAACTCGCTTTGTGAATTGCCTTCAGGCGCAATATCAATATCATGAAAACAATAGAAAGGCGTACCCAATTTCGTCATGAATTCAAAAGCTGCATCTGCTTTATCTTTAGCCGCCTGAAGCGGATTGCTGTTTAGGTCCCAAGGGAAAACTTTAGTACCCCGGCCGAATGGATCGCCACCTGTACCACAGAAAGTATGCCAGTAAGCTGTTGCAAAACGCAGATGTTCTGCCATTGTTTTGCCCGCCACTACTCTGTTGGCATCGTAGTATTTAAATGCCAGATAATTATTAGATTCTTTTCCCTCATAAGCAATAGGTTCTTTAATGAATGGAAAATATTCTTTTTCACCTATCGTAACTTTCAATTTTGTCATGATGTCTGTTCGGTTGAATATGAATAATTTTAAATAATGATGCGAAGTAAATTATTAAGTGTCAAATTTACAATTATTTTCCTGAATTTTATCTGTTATTTCGGTATAAGTTATTCACAAAGGGCAAAACAAAAAAATCAGACATGGAAATGCCTGTTCAAAATTGAAAGAAAATTCTGATTTAAGAAAGGGTTATACCCTATTACTACAAAGAGTGATTTTTATACTTGAATTTGAAGAACAAGATTACCAGTGCAAGTACCAGGGTTACGCCATTAGCTGCAATAACAGGAAAGGCATTAACTTTGATACCGTAAATCAACCACATAGTAACACCCAAAGTAAAAAGAAGAAACATGGCCAGAGAAACATCTTTAGCCGATTTGGTTTTGTAGATTTGTAGAACTTGCGGCACAAAAGCAACTGTTGTTAATATGCCAGCTATGTATCCTAAGGTTTCCATAATATTTTAGCGTATTCATTATGATTCTTTATTTATTGTGAATCATATCTGCCAAAATAACGGAAAAATCATATAAATAGGTTCATTTTACCTGATAATCACAGGTAATACTTTGTATAGTGCAATTTTTATTTATTGTTCGTTTGTAATCCCTACGGGATTGCAGATAATAGAACTTACTTATGTTCTTTAAACTTAAGAATAAATATCCATTCAATTGATATTGTCAATATTATCTCTTTGCAACGGTTTCTTCTTCAAAGGCAACGGTTGATATAACCTTATTCGCAGGCTTTTTCCAGAACCTGAAAGCGATACCTATACATAATATTCCAATGACCAACCACGATAAGTCTGTACCTGTTATAAAGTATTGTTGATTAGCAAAGGTTTTCCAGAACCAGTCTCCTGTGATAAAGCCATTGGCTAAAGGCACGCCTAAAGAAAGGATTCCACCTGTGTAGAGATAATTGCGGGTAAGATTAGCCTCTGTCTTCCAGAACAAACCGATGATGGTCAAGAATAACCATGATAAGAAGAAGGTAGTATTAACCAATGATACATGGTTTGTCAAAGTGCCTGGAATTACACGTTCGGCCATAAACAGGATTGGTATTGACGGAAACAAACTGAAGCAAATAGCGAGGTAACTCATGGTTACCCTATGATGAAATAGCTTTTGTTTGGCCGTATAGGTCTTCTTATTTCGAGCTTCTTTCCATAGCAATACACCACTGATGATAACAAAGCAGGTAACAATCGCCAGAAAGAAATAGACAAATTTTAATAGTATTCCGCCAAATGTGGCGAAGTGCACGCCTGCAATGCCGTATAATACCGATTGTACATAAGTTTTCTTGCCGGGCATCATTTCTGCTAATACTTTACCATCTTTCAAAGCGATAGCCATTGCCCCATCTCCTGAAAAATAAGATGGGTCTTTGCCGTAGACAGATAGCAAGGCATCTTCACGGCTAAAATGTTTGATATTAACCGTCTGCACCTCAAAGCTTGGGTATTGAACTCTTATATTATCTAAGGTTTGATTGATAGTAATGTTTTTATTGGAAAAGGGGGATTTTTCGTTCAACTCAACGGCATCGTTAGGTCTTAGCATAGCCAAGACTTTCTTCTGGTCGCCACCGAAGAAGATAAATACTACCGGTAATAATATCAGAATAGATAGGATATAGTAAGCCCCTGTAATGGCGTACATTAATTGAAAAGGCAGACCTAATAAACCGAAAACTGTATGTGAGCTTGTCCAGATTTGTTTAAGTGAACCTTTCAAAGAGAAGCCATAGAATTTACTGACAATATTTCTCCAATGGATTAATACACCTGTCAGTACAGCAAATAAGAAAAACAAAGCTACAAAGCCGGAAATATAGCGACCTATATAAAAAGGAACCTGATCGAAGAAGTGTAGGCGATAGAGGGTTTCGCCGATAGTGGTCGGTGGTTCTCCAATATTTAATTCATTGTTTTGGGGATAGTATTCTCCATGAAAATGGTCTTCTACGTTCTTATCTTTTGTTACGATATGGACAAAGAAACCTACACGAGGTTTGTGTTTTGTAGGCGCATATAGGTACATATCATCATCTAAATTAAAAGCAGGTTGCTTTTTCTTCAGCGTTTCAACCAAGGCATCATAATTAACAGCTGTTGTAATGGGCTGTCTTGCTTTAATATCTTCCCATTGATAAAATTCATCACGGAAAAGTGTAAAAGCACCTGCAAAAAATATCACGTAGAGCGCGAAGCTAATAACTATACCCGAAACAGTATGGGTATGAAACACAATATTATAAGCTCGGTTGGGTAGTCCGCTTAGTTTCATGATAATCAGCGAGTAAGATAGATAATGATTGAAAAAATAATAGTCAGCAAAATATACAAGCCCAATATTTTCCAGGCACTTTTAGACAAAAAAGGCAAAATCATGAGGATACCCCACAACAAGAAAAGCGTAAATGTCGAGGTCAGCATCACAATGTTTCGCCCTTCGCCCGGCAATAAAGTAGCAATGAACAGATGAAATGTAATGGATAGAAAATATCCGCCTAAAATAGCGGTGGTGATTTTAATAGCTCTTTGTCCGGGGCTTGTTAAATATTCCTTTTTGGCAGGCATAGGTTAATGAGATAAATAATGGCTCAGGATTTACTGCTAAGGTGCTCTTTTACAATCAATGTCAGTTGTAAGGCAACAATAGCTAACATATATACACACAAGGCGAGCAATATGCCACTTATCCAGCCCCAATCTTTAATGAACTGGGCAGTGCCTGTTAAAATAAGTATAAGATTTATCCAGGACCTACTTTTAATACTTTTAATGCTTTTCGGGAAATACTTTGACTTCGAATAGTACAAAAAAGTACCTGTTGTTATCAGCAAGATAGCAATCATAAGAATGGTTTGAAATTTCTTTTGCAAATATTATTTTTATTTAGACTAATTCCAAATAATATTTTACATTTGTGCTTTCAAACTAAATACTAATGAAAGCACCTATATTCTTATTATTACTTACACCCTATTATTTGCTTGCGCAAAATGTTACTATCAAAGGTCAGATAAAGGGTATTTCCGGAGAACCTCTCTCGTTTGTGAGCGTATCTTTAAAAAGTACAAATAAAGCTACTTTAAGTGATAGCAGTGGCAAATTTGAAATTAAAGGAATAGTTAATGGTGAATATCTGCTAATAGCCAGTTCAATTGGCTTCCAGACTGTCGAGAAATCTATCAAAGTTAACGGCGCTTCTTTGTTCGAAGAATTTGTGATGAAAAGCACAGATACTCAATTACAGGAGGTAGTGGTTACACAGCAAAGACAAAGCAAAATGCAGGAAACCAAGCCTATTGCTATTAAAAGTATTGAGATAAAGAATGTCATTACCCAGAATGTATTGCTGACTGATGTAATAGACCGTGTATCAGGCGTAAGAATAAGACGTTCAAGTTCTTTAGGCGACCGCTCTGATATTTCCATCAATGGACTTAGAGGAGATGCTATCAGGGTATATATTGATGGTATACCTATGGAATTATTGTACCCTAACTTTGATATTTCAACCCTGCCTATTGGCAATGTAAAAAGATTGGATATTTATAAAGGGGTTTTGCCTGTTGATGTGGGTACAGATGCTTTGGGCGGAGGAATCAATATTATTACTGAACAGAAATCTCATAATTCACTACGTGCTTCTTATAATGTAGGTTCATTTAATACCCATCTGGCAGATATCAATCTGGGGCTTACTAATAGAAAGAACTACTTCTTAAATCTTTCAGCTGCCTATAATCATTCTGATAATGATTATACTATGAAAGCCCTGTTATATGAAACCAATAAGGTAGAGAAAGTAAGGCGCTTCCATGATAAATTTCAATTTTTCTATGGGGGCATTACAGCCGGGGTTCATAGCAAACCCTGGGCAGATGAACTAAGATTGACGCTTAATTATTCGAAAGGGTATAAACAACTACAAAACGGAGCCAGAATAACACATATCCCTTATGGAGAAGTGGAGTATCATGCCGAAAATATTGCTACTACTTTAAAATACGATAAGTCATTTCTGAATGAAAAAGTGATTTTCAGAACTATCGGCAATTTCAGTGACCAGTTGTTGAATTATAGAGATACTACGTCTAACGTATATAGCTGGAGTGGAAAAGTGGTAGGAAGCAATACACCCGGAGAATACACCGGCGAACAATTGACCGATAATTATAGCCGTAGTCTGATTAACAGAAGTAGTCTGATTATCCAATTAGCTTCTAACCATAAGCTATTAGCTTCTAATCTCTATGCTTATCAGCGTCTGAAAGGGATAGATTATTTAGAGAAAAATATTGAGAATGACTACCTGCGTATTCCTCAATCTTTGACTAAAAATATCTCGGGTGTCCAGTATGAAGGTCTTTTCTTTTCTCATCTTACTCTGTCAGCCGCAATAAAAAGATTCGACTATATCCTGAATGGAGCAGAAAACAGCACTTTCGTGATGGTC
Source organism: Chitinophaga pinensis (assembly GCA_943368675.1). GTDB lineage: Bacteria > Bacteroidota > Bacteroidia > Cytophagales > Spirosomataceae > Emticicia. Next base: position 31,755 of record CALRLN020000005.1, read on the forward strand.
AGGAAAAAGGATGGTTTCTGGGGCTGGAATGTGGGCTTGAAATATGACCTTACAGATAACCTATTTGCTCGCGTATCCTATGAAAAGGGCTTTCTGATTCCACAGTTTTATCAGTTTGTAGGGAATGGGGCGGATATTCTTCGTAATACCAATCTAATGCCTGAAAGCAGCAATAACCTGAATGCGGGTGTTTCTTATCTCGATAAATCAGACAGATTGTTTACACTTTCCGGTACTGTGAACGGTTTCTATCGTCGTCAGAATGATATTATATTCTTAGGAACTGGCATTGCAAGAATCTATGAAAATGCCGATCAGGTTAGGACACTTGGAGTAGAGGGGGAAGCTACTTTAAGATATAATAAGGCTTTTAGCCTGAGCACCAACATTACTTTTATGCGTAAAAACTTTACGGCAGTGAAAGACCATATGAACCAATATCTATTAGGCGCTTCTTTCCCTAATAATCCTGATTTTTTTGGTAATGTAGAATTTGCGTGGCAAAAGAATAACTTCGGGACAAAAAATGCGCTTTTCAGGGCTTATGCCTTCTACAATTATGTAGCGCCTTTCAACCACATCCAGATAGGTAAAGATAACAGCATAAAAACCACACCTGATGCATTTGTGCCTGTGCAACACAGAGTCGACGTGGGCTGTTCTTACAAATTCCCGAAGCAAAATCTTACAGCTTCAATCAATGTCCTGAATGTTCTGAATGCCGATTTGTTCGACAACTTCCTGGTACCAAGAGCAGGTATCAACTTCAATGCGAAGCTGATTTATGAATTAACTAAATTTTAAACATACAATGAAAATCAAACTCCTACTTGTTGCCTTACTGGCCAGTTTTGTAATTGCCTGTAAATCTGATGATCCTACCACTCCTGCCGAAGAATCACCTTATTATCAGGAAGGCTATCTGGTGACTTCTACCTCGGAAACTACCGCCGGATTCAGCTATTACGCAGGGTATTATCCTGCTGTGCCATCAGGTAATATTGATTTGACAACTAAATCAAGCTATAGTTTCTTTTATCCGAGAGCTGTATGGAAAAACTTCATATTCAGCAATAACCTGAAAGGCGAAAATGTATTAGCGAAACTGGCGGTTTCTAAACAAACCGGAACTGTAGTTGAAGTAGCTTCATTGCCCTTATTGACGGCCTTGAATCAGGTTCTAATTATTTCTGACAATCTGGGGGTATATACAACCTGGGAAAAAAAGGGGGTAACCCTTTTTAATCCGACTACCATGCAGAAAATAGCTGATGTGGATATGTCGAAGGCAAAATCTACGGGTCTTACCAGAGAAAACTATTCACACGTAGTATATAGAAAGCAAGACAACAAGTTATTCCTCTTTGCAGTGGTTGATGATTTTAATACCGGGGCTTTTTATGATGCATTAGATGTATATGCAGAAGTGGTGAACCTAAGCACTAATCAATGGGAGAAAACACTTACTTTCCCAAATGCTACCTATCCGATTTCAAGAGGAATGGAAAACCCGTTGATTGACGAACAAGGGAATATCTTCGTTATTACTCAAGGACAATATGGTCTTGACGGACAATTAGGGCCTAATTCAAGAAAAGGCTCAAGGCCAAAAATCTTAAAGATTCCTACAGGAACCACAGAATTTGACCTGAACTATGCCTTTAATCCGGTCGATAAAATCGGACAAACTAATTTATTGTTTCAATTGATTTTAGGGGGTGTGTATTACTCTAATGGGATTGCTTATGCTTGTATCTCCGGCCAGCAAGACCCACCTGCTTTATTAGCTTTGATTGGTAAATTAGCTAACGGAACAATCACAGAAGCAGAATATACCCAGTTGAGAAAACTGGCTTTCTATGGAGCTAATCAACGCTGGGCTAAATTAGATTTGAATGCGCAAACGGCTACTATTATTCAGGATATTCCGCTAACAGCAGGCTTTGCGTATCCGAGCACAAGTGTCCATGATGGCAAGGTATATTTGCAAACCTACAACGAAGATTTGAAAATGAATGGCTATTATGAGCACGATCCTGCTTCCGGAACAAGTAAAAAACTATTTGATTTAACGGCAGGCGGTTTGGCTACCAATCTGATAAAATTGACAAAGTAGTTGTATAATCTAGTTTTGCAGAAAATAAAAATTGTCACTATGTATACGAGTTACACAATGTTTAATAATATCTTTTTATAGTGTAAGATGATGAATCCTTAGTATACGTAGTGGCAATTTTATATTACTTTAACCGCTCTTTCTCCAGACTCTGTAAACGAGCTTCAAACGAATCGTTCTGTTTTTTCAGTTGTATATTCTCTGATTTAAGCGTATCATTCCCTTTTTCCAAAGCTATTATCTTGTCATTCAATTCTTTCATTGCCTCTACTAATACGGGGGTTAAACGAGCATAATCAACCGACTTAAACCCTTTGGCATCAGTCATCACCATTTCTGGGTATATCTGTTCTAATTCCTGAGCAATGAAACCTGTTTGTCGTTGAGTACTGAATCCGAGTTCAGGAAATTCTTTTATACGCCAGTCATAATTAACACCTCTAAGCTGCATCAGATTAATCAGAGAGTTTTCTAAACGCATAATATTCTTTTTGTATCGTAAGTCAGATGGGCAAACAATATTAGCCGCACAAACATTACCAGTAAAATACCCTGCCCCTTGTACTTGTAATGCTTCTGTTCTTGCATCAATGTTAGTCATAGTTCGGTTTATACCTATTTTACCGGTCGAAAAATCTCCTCCTATTAAGGGAGCATTGGTGCTCGAATTATCAATATATAATCTATTACTACCTGTTTCAGAGTATCCGGCATTATAGCCTATTGCCACATTACTGTTACCGGCAGTATTATCATTTAATGCCTGATAACCTATTGCCACATTATTTGAGCCTGATATATTGCTATAAGAGGCAGCATAACCCAAAGCGACATTCTGAGTACCATTAGAGGGAGTAGACCCATTTCCTGCAAGGGCATTACCACCTAAGGCAGTATTAAACCCACCTGCCGAAAAGCGCATCGCATAAGTACCCATAGCAGTATTATAGTTGGCGCTTGTTGCCCTGCCAACGGCATCGTAACCAATAGCAACATTAGTATAGCCTCCTACATTTGCATCCAGCGCATTAAAACCAATGGCTATATTCCAGTAACCTACAGTATTAGCCTGAAGGCTGTAATTGCCAATTCCTATATTAGAATTACCACTTGTGTTAGAAAGCAAAGAGTAGGCTCCAATGGCTGTATTATCATCACCACCAAGGTCTGGCGTGCTTGCATTGTTATAGAGGGCTCTGCGGCCTACTGCCGTGTTGGCATCACGGGTATTCACTCTTAAGGCATCCTCTCCTACGGCAGTATTAAATTCTCCCAGAGGGTGTTTGGCACTTATCTGGCTTGGAAGAATTGTTACACTCGTCGAATTATTATGCAGGTAATAATGGCCTTGCGAAAAAGCGGGATTTGAGCTGATAAAAAGAAGTAAAATAGTTTTTTTCATGTCAGTATGTGTTTTAACTGACTGAAAGTAAGGGGTTTATTTATTTAAATAAAAGTATTCTGATTAAAACCCATCCGATATTTTATCGGGTGGCCACCAGACTGGTTTACTAGCTTTCCGGGGGTGTATTATCTATTCACCTGCTGAAACAACCTTATAGCTATAAGCCAGACCCATAGCCACACTATTAAAATTATCTCCTGACTTAATTTTGTTCTTACCAAAACGTCTGACAAAAATATTCTGCAAAGGCCTTACCATGGAGGTTCCACCTGTCATGAAAATCACATCAATATCCTGTGGGCTTATCTGGTATTTTTCTAAAAAACTCAGCAGATATTCTTCAATTTTATCCAGATTCTTATTGATGATTTCTTTTTCAAAATCTTCAATAGTGATACACTCCTTAAAATCAATTTCATTCTGACTGAATGCAAAATAGGTTTCGTCATTGTTTGCGAGGTCTATTTTGCTTTTTTCAATCTGTTTGAAAAGTATATAGCCCAAATTATCCTCAATCAATGTCAACAGGTTTTTGACTTTTGGGTTTTTACCCGTAAATCCATAAGATTTACTTATATTGGTTCTCATACGTAGGGTATCCAGAAAGTTCATTTTCTCCCATGAGCAGATATTCTGAAAATAAGACAACGGCAGATCTATTAATTTACCCGGTGTTATCTCTTCTTTTACACCTCTGCCAAAATGTGATGTGCCTTTATGCCACATAATGTCGGAGTCGAAGCTGTCGCCACCGATATACACCCCACCTTTGGCAATCATATCGGCTTTTCTATCAGCCTGGTTCACAGCTTTAGGATTAAGCCGCATCAGTGAGAAATCAGAAGTACCACCGCCAAAATCGGCTACCAATACCAATTCTTCTTTCGTAATCTGGCGCTCATAAGTAAAAGCAGCCCCTATAGGCTCCATCTGAAAGTAGAAATCCGTAAAGCCTGCAATACGCGCAGCTTTTGACAGGCGCTCTTGCGCCAGCGCATCTTTTTCAGGATTTTCATCAAAAACAACCGGGCGCCCTATAACAGCCGTCATGATGTTTTCGCCCAGAAAATCATCAGCTTGTTTTTTCAGATGAATCAGAATCAACGAAACCAGGTCTTCAGCCTTATAGCGTTTAGAGCCAATAAGGGTGTCTATAAAACTTTTATTAGGCAATACCTTTTTGATGGATTTCATAAATCGCCCTTTTCTCCGGTTTTCTACATAGCGTTCAATAGCTTCATTCCCTATCGAAAATCGAATTTCTTCACGGGCATTTTTGGGCTCCGGGAAAAAAAGCAATGACGGGATAGTGAATAATTTAACAATGTTATTGGTTTTAGTATCAAGAATAACCAGGGCAGAATTAGTTGTGCCAAAATCAATTCCGTAAATAAACTGACTCATGATTGAATTTTCTGTAAAATATTAGTGGGGAAAAAGACAACAGCCGATAGGATGGAAAAAGTTTCCTTTGACGGAATAAAATTCAGCTTATAATTAACAGATCAAGGAGCTTAATACAATAGCAGATTCAGATTACCAGGTATTATCATAAATTTATTCATCTTTCCAATTCTGTTAATCAATCGATAAGTAGCTAAATTACGATAACCACCAATGGCGTTGGTAGGCGAAAAAAAAGTCTTTGTCTAAATTAAAAAGGAATATAAAACCGGAACGAAAAATAGCCAATATATTTGCGCCCTGAAACACTACTGCGGGTGTGATGATTGATAAGAAGACTTTTATACGCTTCAATCTGATATTCTGGCTACTCTACTTTTTGTATGAGTGGCTGGGAGGAGGCGCTATGACCGAAAACTACCATGCTTCTCTTATCAAGGCCTGCGTTTATATGCCCGCGGCATTTGTTGTTTCGTATCTTTCGATTCATGTTTTATTTGAAAAATACTTTCTGACCGACCATAAGACTATCTTTTGGATCGGTCTGGTTTCGGTAGCTATTGTTTTTATCTTTTTAAAACGGGCTGTTAATTATTATCTGATTTACCCTTATATAGAGGCACATCCTTATCCTGGCCCATTTGTTTATTTTCCTAAGTTATTATATGAGTTCGTAAACCTGTACTTTCTTGTATTTCTATACAGTATGTTCTATTTTATGCAGGGTTGGTATAGGCAACAACAGACTATGCAGGACCTTAAACAGGAAAAAACCGCTGCAGAACTGGAACTATTGAAATCGCAGGTACAGCCGCATTTTATCTTTAATACGCTCAATAGTATTTATGCTGAGGCCTTTAAAAAAAGCCCTGAAACAGCAGAGCAGATCATAAAGCTATCTAATCTGATTGAATATACCTTGTATGATTCGAAGAAAGAAAAGGTGGCGCTGGAGGATGAACTGAAGTATATCAAGAACTACGTAGATTTACAGAAAATAAGAATCGGTGACAAAGTAGACATATCGCTTAATATTTACGATAATATCAGTAATATCCTTATTCCTCCGTTATTATTGCTGCCAATTATTGAAAATTGCTTTAAACATGGGGTGAATAATTCACTAAAACCCTCCTGGTTAAGAATTGATATTTCGGTTAATGAAAGTGAACTGATTGTTAAGGTTGAAAACAGTGTTGAACCTGATGCACAAAATCATAACCTGCAAAACGGTGGTTTAGGATTGAATAATGTAGAGCGGCGACTGGAATTGCTGTACCCTGACAAACACGATTTCAAAACGTATACTGAAGTGAATAGCTTTTTGGTAGTATTAAAACTGGTATATGAATAATGGCTTACCGTTGTTTAATTATTGATGATGAACAGCCTGCAAGAGAGTTAATAAAGGCTTATCTGGAAATCCTGCCCGATTTCGAGGTAACCGGTATATTTGATAATGCTATTGACGGGTTTATTTATTTGCAGAGTAATGAAGTTGATTTATTGTTTTTAGATATACAAATGCCCAGAATGTCGGGTTTGGAATTATTAAAGGCATTACATAAAAAACCAAAAGTGATTCTGACAACCGCTTTCAGGGAATATGCAGTTGAGGCTTTTGACCTGGAGATATTTGACTATCTGGTGAAACCAATCAGTCAGGAACGATTCCTGAAAGCTATTTCCAAATTCCTGCATTTTCAGGAGATAACCAAGGCAGTTATTCCTGAGCTCAATACTTTTAATAATGCCTATCTATTTCTGAAAGTTGACAAAGATCAGGTTAAAGTATTTCTGAATGATATTTTGTATATCGAGGGTCTGAAAGATTATATCAAGGTTTTTACCAGCGAAGGTTTATATGTGGTTTATGAGCGGCTAGGTTATATGGAAGCTAAATTGCCCGAATCTAAATTTATCAGAGTACATAAATCATTTATTGTTGCCATTGATAAAATCAGCACCTACAATAACGATTCGTTGAAAATTGAGCAACAGGAAATACCTGTAGGGCGGATGTATAAGCAGGTATTTTTGAACAAAATGGTGATCTAAACGTTTTGGAAGATGGGAAAGGAGATTGACAGAACGCTTTCTCCATTTTCCGCTCTCCTTATCTTAAGCATCTTTAATTTTAAAATTTATATGAAAAAAACAGTATTCTTTTTATTAGCATTTGGTATGATAAGCTATGTTTCGCATGCGCAGAGTGTTGAAACAAAAGCACCCAATTCAAATTATAAACCGGCTTTCGAAGGGCAAACAAGAATAGGAGGAGTAAAAACTAAAACCCCGTTTGGTTTTAAAGTACTTACTGAAGGACTGAAGTCTCCGTGGGGTGTAAAAAGTCTTCCTGATGGAAGATTGATTATTACTGAAAAAGGCGGGAATTTACGGATAGCTAAAACAACAGGAGAATTGAGCAAACCAATAACGGGTTTACCAGCAGTAAATTCCGATGGCCAGGGTGGTCTTTTAGGGATTACTATCGACCCTGCGTTTGCAAAGAACCGCATGGTTTACTGGACTTTCTCAGAGAATGTAGAAGGAGGAACCCACACATCAGTAGGAAAAGGTAAACTTTCAGCAGATGAGTCAAAAATTGAGGGCGCAACGGTTATTTACCGTGCCACACCTGCGCATAAAGGAACACTTCATTATGGCGGACGAATAGTATTTGATAAAAATGGTAACCTTTTCGTTAGCACAGGCGAGCGCTCTGATTTGGTTACCCGCCCTCAGGCACAAGCACTTAATTCGAGTTTAGGGAAAATCATTCATATCACAACCGATGGCAAACCAGTAGCTGGAAATCCGTTTGAGGGTAAAGAAGGTGCTAAACCGGAATTGTATTCTTACGGACATCGCAATGTACAAGGATTAGCATTCCACCCGGTTACAGGGGAGCTTTTCTCTAATGAATTCGGCCCAAGAGGTGGTGATGAAGTAAACCATGTGCGTGCAGGAAAAAACTATGGATGGCCTACTATTACTTATGGTATTGAATATAGTGGTAAAGCTATTGGTGATGTTATTCAGCAAAAAGAAGGAATGGAGCAACCCGTTTATTATTGGGATCCGTCTGTATCACCAAGCGGAATGACCTTCTATAGCGGCGACATGATGCCGGAGTGGAAAAACAACCTTTTCATTGGCTGTTTAAGCGGAATGCACATAGCGCGTCTGGTAATCGAGAATGATAAGGTAGTAGGTGAAGAACGTTTGCTTTCTGAAGAATTTCAACGCTTCCGTGATGTGACACAAGGAAAAGATGGTGCGCTGTATGCTATCACTGATCAGGGAAGATTATATAGAATCGCAAAAAAGTAAGTTTTAGTTAAATAAATTGTAATTAAAGTAGAAATCCCCTTCGCATTAGGGGATTTTCTATTTTAATCAATCATCAAAGATTCTCTGCAAACTCTTGCAGAGTAATAGCAGGTTTGCCCAGCTCTTCCCATGTCTGAGCAGCTTCAAATTTTTCGGGATATTTATTCAATGCTTCTACAATGTGATAACCATAATTAAATTTCTGGATGAAAATGCCCATCATCTTCATTAAAAACATCGGTGCCCACATAGTGCGTAGCTTTTCTTTGGTGTAGTGCTTTACAAAAATTTTGGCAGCCTCATCTTGTGTATATGCTGCCGGGCCTTGCACCACATACTCTCTATTCTCACCTTTTAAAATTTTAAAAGAATTGGCTACTTGTTGCGCATAATCTTTGGCAGCTATATAATAGAGCGGATATTCAGATTTTCCACCCAAAGCTATCATACTTCCTTGTTTCGACTGATAGAAAATACTCTCCATGAAGGTTGATGGATAAAAGATGGTATACGCAATCCCTGATTCTTTGATTTTGCTGACGGCCTCCTGCTTGATTCTGAAAACCCACCAGTCAAAACCATTCATGCCCTGATAGAGATGTACTAAAGAAGAAAGATAAGCTATTCGTTTAATCCCCTGCTTTCCGGCAACTTTTATAATAGTGTCTATGCCCTGTTGTTCTGCATGCCATTCATTTTCTTTTTCAGTTTGCATTACCGACAGGCTTAGAAAAATACCCTCCTGTCCATTCATCGCCTTTGCAACGTCAGATTCATTTTTTAAATCACCTTTGATGATCGTTGCTTCAGGAAAGAGTTTTTTAGCAGGATTTTCATTTCTTACCATAACAGTAACATCAAATCCGGCTTCTATTAAAGCCTTGGTTACAGGTTTACCCAGAAGACCGGTTGAACCGAAAACTACTATCTTTTTCATGATGATTGGTAAAAAAGGGAGGTTTTTATGATGATTCAAAGGTATTCGATTTGGGCATCCAAGGCAAACAAAATTTAGACGAAGGAAAAAGTTTATTTATCTTTACCGCTGGAAAAACTAAGGAAAATAAGATGAACTACATTGTTTTTGACGACAATCAGATTAGAAATCAATTAAAGCCATTTACTTTTACCAAACCCGTAGCCGGAATCAGATGCGGGATTCTGACTATTGCAGAAAAATGGGAGAAAGTATTAGGAACAGAGGTTTCTTACCTTACCGAAAACTACCTGCAAGAGAAATTCAGGCACAACGGCACAGACGATAATGTATATCTAAACGGAAGTGTTTGTCCTGACGCCCATATTCTGGCAACAATTGACCAATTAAATGAGGGTGAAATGCTAGTGGCAGACAACATACCTGTAGCAATCAGAACGTCTCAGACGTTGAGCTTCCCGATTGATTATAGCCAGTTTATGTACAAAGAATTTGCAGGCATTAAACCAACTACCATTCAGAATTTACCGGATATTTATCTTAGAAACGGAGAGCAGATACGTGCAGACTTCGTACATATTACCAAAGGACGCGAATCACAGACAATCACTGACCCTTTTACCCGTGTTTATGCACCTGAAAATATTTTTGTAGAAGAAGGTGCCAGTATTAAGGCGGCAATTATCAATGCCGAAAACGGCCCGGTCTATATTGGTAAAAATGCAACCATTCAGGAGGGTGCCATAATTATTGGACCTTTCTCTGCCGATGAAGGTAGCATTGTAGCCTGGGGAAGTAAAATGCGGGCCAATACAACATTAGGGCCTTATTGCAGGGCAGGGGGCGAAGTAGGTAACTCTATTTTGTCTGCCTATAGTAACAAAGCGCATGATGGTTTTCTGGGTAACTCCGTCGTAGGCGAGTGGTGTAATCTGGGTGCTAATACCAATAATTCTAACCTGAAAAATGACTATTCAGACGTAAAACTCTATAGCTATGTGACCAATCAGTTAGAAAAAAGCGGTGAATTATTCTGTGGGCTTTTTATGGGTGACTATACCAAAGCAGGCATCAGTACAATGTTTAATACAGGTACAGTTGTTGGTACGTGCAGTAATGTTTTTGGAGCCGGATTTCAGGATAAACATATTCCTTCTTTTAAATGGGGAGGTGCAGATTCAGGTTATGCGCTTTATCGTTTCGATAAAGCCATGCAGGTGATTAATGAAACCATGAAACGGCGTGACAAGCAGTTAACAGAGACTGACCTGCAAATTCTTCAATACATTCACAAGACAGAGTCTTCAAATTGCTGAAAATGTCCCTAACTTTGCGCCATGCTTTTTCGTGAAATCACAGGTCTTTCCGATATTAAACAATCGCTTATTGGCACCATAGCCAATAATCATGTGGCGCATGCGCAGTTATTTCATGGAAATGAAGGGACAGCTAATCTGGCTTTGGCCCTGGCGTATGCTACTTATATCAATTGTGAGGATAAGCAGAAAGACGATGCCTGCGGTAGATGCCCAAGCTGCATAAAAATGAGCAAACTGGCTCATCCTGACGTGAACTATCTTTTCCCGACCGCAGGAGGTAAAAGTGTGCTCTCTGAAAACTTTATGCCCCAATGGCGTAGTTTTGTAAAAGAAACTCCCTACGGAAATATATCTGACTGGCTTGAGAAAATCGGGGTTAAACAAGGCAATATTCCGGCTGAAGAAGCCCGGCAACTGATTCAGAAGTTATCACTGAAATCGTATGAGGGCGGGTATAAAATTGTTATTATCTGGCAGGCTGAGTATCTGCATAATACCACTGCTAATGCCTTATTGAAAATTCTGGAAGAACCACCCGAACAAACGTTGTTTTTGCTAGTAGTAAGTAGTATTGACCGCTTATTGACTACTATTATTTCACGCACGCAAAGAGTGGCAGTCAGGAATTTTTCAGAAGCAGAAATCATTCAATATCTTTCGGGGCATCAAGAGTTTTCGCAGGAAAGAGCCAAACAGATTGCTTTTCTATCAGAGGGCAATATGCATCGGGCCTTAGAGATTTTAGATAAGTCAGAAGACGATGACCATGCCTGGTTTGCTAACTGGATGCGGATGTGCTATGCGCTGAATTTACAAAAACTGGTGCCGATGGCGGATGAATTTGATACAAAAACCAAAGAACAGCAAAAAGGTATGCTGGAATATGGCTTGAGTATATTCAGAGAGATTTTTCTGTATCGGAATGGCGGGCAATCCCTCATCAGGTTAGAAAATGATGAGCTGATTTTTGTGCAGAAATTCTCTGCGGCTATCAACCTGAATAATTTAGAACAGATTACCGAAGTACTCAGCGAATCGCATTACCATCTGGAGCGAAACGCCAGAGCCAAAATTGTGTTTTTAGATATGTCATTAATCATTGCAAGATTAATGATGAAAGCCTAAACAGTTGTATGCTTATGAAAATAAAAATCGGGACTCGCGGGAGCAAATTAGCTTTGTGGCAGGCCTACTATATTGAAGAAAAACTCAAAGCGAAAGGGGTAGAAACAGAAATAGTAATTATTGAAACCAAAGGTGATAAAATACTTGACCGCTCTTTATCTAAAATCGGTAGTAAAGGGGTTTTTACAGAAGAACTAGAAGACCAACTTCGTGCCGGTGAAATTGATATAGCGGTTCATTCTGCCAAAGATTTACAATCTGAACTGGCTTCTGATTTAGAAATCATTGCTTTTACTGAGCGGGAACAGGTAAATGATGTATTGGTGAGTTTTAACAAAAACGCATCCTTGCAAAGTGGCGAAAACTTTGTGGTAGGTACATCATCAACCAGACGGGTGGCTATGCTTAAACATTATTATCCTCATATTAAGATAGTTGATATGCGAGGTAATTTGCAGACACGTCTGCGCAAACTGGAAGAAAAGCAATGTGATGCTTTATTATTGGCTTATGCGGGCGTACACCGGATGCACTATGACGATCTGATTGCAGAACATCTCTCTATCGATGAATTTGTACCTCCGGTAGGACAAGGCTGTGTGGCAATTGAATCAGCAAAGAGCCTGACA
>CALRLN020000006.1:0-43622 GCA_943368675.1 Chitinophaga pinensis
AAAAAATATCTATTGATTTGGTAGAGTATAGATAAAATATTAAGGTCCTGAACTGTGATAGACCTGATTTAATGATTAAAAAGATTCTATAAAAAGAAATTAGCAAGTAATGTACTGATTCAATCTAATAAAATCCAATTGAATCGGTGAAATCTTAAAATCAGGTCAATCAAAGTTCGAGACATCTATTTCATCACCCCTCTCACAAACGCATTATTCTGTATATAGCTTTCAAACATACTTTTACCTTCAGGCACTGCGCCTTCTATCTGGATACACCCTGTATAGCCGATTTCGTCAATACAACGCCTTACCTCAGCAAAATCGACCTTGCCTTTACCCAAAAGAGCACCATTTTCTTTGAAATGAAATTCGCAAATCTGGTTTTGTTTGCCCAGCCACCTTATCTCCTTATAAATATCGTAGCCCATATGCTGTGAGTTAGCTACGTCATAATAACACTTTACTGCCTTTGAGCCTACTGCATCAATGATGCGCATATGTTCCTCAGCGCTTAGCCAGGACTCTATGCCAAGCGTGATACCCAGTCTTTCGGCTTTCGGTGCTACCTGTCTGAATTTTTTGATGACTACTTCCTGCCCTTCAGGGTCATTTTTCAGGTCGCCGTTATAGAAGAAAGCCAGTAGAACTACTTTAACACCCATAGCTTTGGCTACATCAATGCTGTCAGATACCCATTCGTCGGTTCGGTCGTCTGATTTGTAGGGGATATTGTTCATCTCCCCTATTCCTATGCCTGTAAAGCCTACCTTAAAAATATCAGCCAATGCTTTATAGGCCTGCTGTACATCTTTCTGGCGCAGATGCATATTATTTTCCGCTGAACCCAGGCTTATCTGAACACCATCCAAACCTATGCGTTTAGCCATTTCCATTGCTCCAAGATTCCCGGTATTATTAATTGACCAATCGCAGGCACCAATGCGGAACTGCGGCACCGAAGCAGCAAACAGTTCATTATGGAAAAAGGAGGCCATCATGCCTCCCCCTATTCCTTTAATAATATTTCGTCGGTTCATGAGTCTAATTAGTGAATAGCGAATGGTGAATTAGTGAATAACGTTATTCGCTAATTCGCCATTTACTAATTCATCATTACTTATATCCCCACTTATTAATTATCACTAAATCTTCTTTGATAGAATCAAGCGGAGCTTTACCCTGATAAGATTCCTGCTCAATGATGAAGTGCGTCGTGCCACCAGATTTTCTACCCATATCAATGATTTCTTTTACATTGATAATACCTGTACCCAATACGGCACTCTCATATTTTTCATTAGCCCCTGCTACCGCAATTTCATCTTTCACGTGCATTGACTCAAAACGACCAGGGTATCTCTTCAATAAATCAGCCGCTCTTCCACCACCGCCATACATATTACCTATGTCTAATTGTTGTATCACCAACTTAGGGTCTGTATTATTCAGAATAAGGTCATAGACTGGTACAGCGTTTAATTTAAGGCTGAACTCAAAATCGTGGTTGTGGTAGCCAAACTTCATACCTGATTTCTGACATAATTCACCCGATTTATTGAAAACATCCATAAAGCGTTTCAGACTATCCATATCCTTACGCAGGCTTACATCTAACCACGGACTTATCACATATTTCTGTCCACACACAGCCGCATCCTCCACTGTTTTTTTCCAAAGATCAGTAAATTCTCCTTTAGCTTCATCCCAGTGTTGTTTGCCCATTACGGTGTGTCCGCTTGGCATTTTTAAGCCTAAATCGTCCAGGATTTTTTTAAACTCTGCGGGTGTATATCCATAGAACTTACCGTTAACATAGTTAGCGTGTTCTACATTTTTATAACCCATCTCGGCTACTTTTTTCAAAGTACCCAACGGGTCTTTTTGCATATCGGCACGCACAGAGTACAGCTGAACGCCCACCATTTCTCCTTTCTTTTTGGCAGCGAATAAATCATGAGATAAGGCAGTGGAGGCCGCAAGAGCCATAGCTCCTTTTTGCAGGAAATCTCTTCTTTTCATAGTAATATGACAGGTTTTAAATAGATGCCGGAAATATCCGGTTGGTTGAATTTCTAAATTTACTAATTGTGAATGATTTGTTTAAAGAACCCTGAAAAAAAATTTACAAATGAGGCAAAACTGCTGTTTCCAGCGACAAGACCAGTTCTTCATCCATAAATTGATATTCATCCGGAATATCCAGCACAATAATTTCTTTCTCACTAAAGAGTTGAGGGAATTTTTGCTGAATCCTCTGCCTGTGTTTTTTCTCCATTACAAAAACTATATCTGCCCATTCTAAAAGTTTTTCTGTCAACCTGATTCTGGCTGATGGCTCTGTACCTGCTGATTTCGTCTGATGGTTTTCATGGTACTTAAAAATTTCTTCGGCAGTCGGGCTACGCCATTGGTTTCTACTGCATACAAAAAGGAGGTTCATAAGAATAATTGTCAAATTATGGCAAGTATAGTAATAATTGCGATATTTCCGTAAAAAATACTTCCTGTCAAGTTATGGCTTTTATCACAAAATATAGTAAACCGGAGGAATCTATTGCCGACTTTGTAGAGAGCTTCTGGCTACTACATAATCAATCTGTAGATGAAAAAGAAGTTGTAATAGTACCCGACGGCCGAATTGATTTATTTTTGTCAAAATCGGCATCAGAACCATTTCACATAACACTTTTAGGGCTTGAAACCAGCCCTACACAAACCAGCATCACACCTGACACATTAATTTTTGCTATCAGTTTCAAACCATTGGCTATTGAATATGTGTTAGGAACAACCATTGCTCACCTATTGGATAAAGCCACACTTTTACCGAAGAATTTCTGGGAGTTTACCTCTGATGACCTAGAAAATTTTGAGCGTTTCTGTCAGAAAGCTACCCTAAAAATACAGGCCCGGTTAAAAGACGATATAGATGAAAGAAAACGAAAACTCTTTCAGCTTATCTATGCTTCAAATGGATCTATGAGCGTGAAAGAACTTTCGGAAAATGTATATTGGACAAGCCGACAGATAAACCGCTATTTTACTCAGCAATATGGACTTTCATTAAAAGCTTATTGCAATATTCTGCGTTTCAGGGCATCATTTAAGCAGATAAAAGAAGGCAAGCTCTTTCCTGAGCAGAATTTTGCTGACCAATCTCATTTTATCAGAGAAATCAAGAAGTTGTCGGGTGTAGCACCTAAAGAATTGCTTCGCAATAAAAACGACCGATTTATCCAATTATCCACGCTGCCTGAGCCCTAGTTTTGTGCCATAAATCAAATATGGTATGATAATCAAAAACAAGAAAATAGCAATTGTAGGTGGCGGTCCCGGAGGGCTGACTTTAGCCAATTTATTGGCATTGAAGGATGTAAATGTAAAAGTGTATGAACGTGATATAAATAAAGATGTAAGAGTTCAAGGTGCGACACTCGACTTGCACGAAGAATCAGGTTTAGAAGCTCTGCGTAGAGCAGGTTTGATAGATGCGTTTTATGCTAATTACAGACCCGATGCAGGAAAATTAAGGATTCTTGACAAAGAAGGGAATATTCATGCAGACGACCACAGTGGGGATAATTTTGGAGAGCATCGACCTGAAATAGACCGTGGTCCTTTGCGCAAAATTCTTTTGGAAGCATTACCGGATGAAACGGTGGTTTGGGATTCGCATTTCCTTTCGATGGAGAAAGAAGGAGAAGGCTGGCTACTACATTTTAAAAACAATACTTCTGCCTATGCTGATATAGTAATTGCAGCAGACGGAGCTAATTCAAAAATACGTCCATACATCACTGATATTAAATCTATTTATTCAGGTATTACTTCTGTAGAGGGTAATATATACCATGCAGCTATTAATACGCCTCATTTATATGAATTGGTAAAAGGAGGGAAAATATTTGCCTTTGGTGATGAGCAATCGTTGATTCTGAGTGCAAAAGGCGATGGAAGTTTATCTTTTTATACCGGTTGTAAAGTAGATGAAAACTGGGTAACTACAAACGGGATTGATTTCTCCAACAAAACACAGGTATTTGAATGGTTTAAACAGGCTTTTGGCAATTGGGATAACCAATGGCAGGAGTTATTTTCCAGCGATGAACTGTGGTTTGTACCCCGACCGATGTATCATTATCCTTTAGACCAACAATGGGAAACTCTGCCTAACCTGACTATGTTAGGTGATGTTGCCCACCGTATGCCACCCTATGCCGGAGAAGGCGTAAACATGGCCATGCAGGATGCCTATGAGTTAGCCGATTGTCTGACGAGGAATGATTTCAGTTCTGTTCGGGAAGCCATAGCTGCTTATGAAAAACAAATGCTGCAAAGGGCAGCAGCGGTGACACAAGACACCTTAGATTCTACCGAAATGCTTCATTCGGAAGGTGCTATTGAGAAGATGCTGAGAATGTTTGGAGAGGTAAAGGAGTTTGAGCAGTAATAAATAATCTAAAGATTTAATCACATTTTGTCCTTAAGTTTCATAGAAACGTTTTGCGCACCCAGCGAAGTAAATCTTTACCTCTTGAAAACATAATAAATTTGGCTCTTTGCGCAAAAATGAGACAAAAAGAAAACAAAACGTGTAACATCCTCTTAAACAAAAATCCGGAAGTAATTAACCTCCGGATTTCTAAATAAAAACATCTATAAACAGTATCTCTACTGATTAAAACCTACCTGTTTGGGTTTTATAGAAACAAAGGTAAAAAGAATCAATTTAAAATGCAACAATGTTGCATAAATTAAATTAATACAATTCTGCTAGCGCCTATACGTTTCTTTAAGTCGCTGAAAAACATTCTTTGGTCGTAGCGAGGCGGTAGTCTTTTAATTTATAATTATTTTTAAGAAAGATTTTTTAACACAAACTAAACCTGTACCCTGCCTGCCTCCTCTCTATTCACCCATATTGGGTGAATTTCATAGGAAAAATTGCGAAGTATAGAGTTTTTGTTCATTTTTACGAATAGTATTTCATCTTTCAAACTTCAATTAACCCCCAATTATGAAAAGACGGGATTTTATCCAATTGTCGGGTATGGGTCTGGGGGCTATGATGGGTTCAACCATACCTGTTTTAGGTAACATAGTTCCGGTTGAACACCTACTCGAGCCCGGGGCTGACGCCGCTACGAAAAAGAAAATGGCCGATGTGGCATTGAATGCCGCCAAAGCAAAAGGAGCTACCTACACCGATGTACGTATCGGGCGCTATCTTCAACAGTTCCTCTTCACCCGTGAAAACAAAGTGCAGAACATCGTAAACGCTGAGTCGTATGGTGTAGGTATCAGAGTAATAGCCAATGGTACGTGGGGATTTGCCGCAACCAGTGATGTAAGCAATGCTGGTATTGCCAAAGCAGCCGAAACTGCCGTTGCCATTGCTAAAGCCAATGCCAGAATACAAACCGAGCCTGTTATACTGGCTCCACAAAAAGGCGTTGGTGAAGTGACCTGGAAAACCCCGATCAAAAAGAATGCTTTTGAAATTCCGGTACAGGAGAAAATTGACTTATTGATGAAAGTAAATAGCGAGGCCATGAAAAACGGTGCAGGCTTTGTTACTTCCAATCTGTTTTTTGTAAACGAACAAAAGTATTTTGCCTCTTCAGACGGTTCATACATCGATCAGGACGTACACCGTATCTGGCCAACATTTACTGTAACAGCCGTAGATAGACAAGCCGGGAAATTTAAGACCCGTGATGCTATCAGTTCGCCAATGGGTATGGGTTATGAATATCTTGATGGATTAGCAAGTGAAAAAATACCTGGGCCTAATGGGCTCGTAGGTTACCGTAACTCTTATGATATGGTAGAAGATGCTATTAATGCAGCTAAACAAGCCAAAGAAAAAATGACAGCCAAGTCGGTTCAGCCCGGTAAATACGACCTCGTACTTGACCCTAATCACCTCGGGTTAACAATACATGAGTCGGTAGGTCACCCAACAGAACTTGACCGTGTATTAGGTTATGAAGCCAATTATGCCGGAACCAGCTTTGCTACGCTTGATAAATGGAAAACCAAGAACTTTAATTACGGCAGCAAACAGGTAAACATTGTTGCCGATAAAACACAGCCATATACGCTTGGTACCGTAGGCTATGACGACGAAGGGGTGCCTTGCAAGGAATGGGATTTAATAAAAGACGGTATTCTGGTAAATTATCAGGCTATCAGAGACCAGGTGAATATTCTGGGTGAAAAAGAATCTCATGGCTGCTGCTATGCCGACAACTGGAATTCTGTGCAATTTCAGCGTATGCCAAACGTATCGCTTCGCCCGGGTGCAGAAAAACTGAGTGTAATGGATATGATCAAAGGTGTTGAGAAAGGCATATATATTATTGGTCGTGGCTCTTATTCTATTGACCAGCAACGTTATAACTTCCAATTTGGCGGACAGCTTTTTTACGAAATCAAAAACGGTGAATTAGCAGGTATGCTTGATGATGTGGCTTACCAATCAAACACGCAGGAGTTCTGGAACTCGTGTGCGCAGATTTGTGACAAGGATGATTACCGTACATTCGGCTCATTCTTCGATGGCAAAGGGCAACCCTCACAAGTAAGTGCCGTTTCGCATGGTAGTTCTACTACTCGTTTTAATGGTGTTAACGTCATTAATACAGGCAGAAAAATTGGTTAATCTAAACCCTTTCAAAAAGAACATTAACAAAAATGGCTATATTAACAAAAGAAGAAGCTAAGAAAATAATCGATAAAGTTTTAGCCTATTCAAAAGCAGACGAAATGAGTGTGGGTCTTACAGGCCGTCGCACCGGAAATATTCGTTATGCACGTAATACAGTTTCTACCAGCGGTGAATCAACCGATTTATCATTGGCGGTTACGGCTGTTTACGGCAAACGTAGCGGTACATCAACTATCAATGAGTTTGATGATGCCTCTTTAGAGAAAACAGTTCGCAGGGCTGAAGAAATAGCAAAACTGGCTCCTGAAAACCCGGAGTATATGCCTATGCTAGGCCCGCAAACCTATATAGAATCAAATACATTTGCACAAAGTACAGCTAATATCAACCCTGATTTCAGAGCAAAAGCAGCCTTCGACAGCATTGATCCTTGTTCTAAAAAAAATCTGGTAGCTGCAGGGTATCTGGAAGACACAACAGGCTTTTTTGCCATTGGTAACAGCAAAGGTTTGTTTGGCTATAATAAAGCTACTTCAGTTGATTTCTCTATCACCGTTCGCACGGCAGACGGCCTGGGTTCAGGTTATGCCATCAAGGATTTTAATGATGTTTCTAAACTGAATACCAAATCAGCTACAGAAGTAGCCATGCAGAAAGCGATGGCCTCAGCGTCAGCACAGGCATTAGAGCCGGGTAAATACACCGTTATTCTTGAACCTGCTGCATCAGTTGAATTGTTGCAAAACATGATGCGCAGCATTGATGCCCGCAATGCAGATGAAGGCAGAAGTTTTATGAGCAAAAAAGGTGGTGGTACCCGTTTAGGGGAAAAACTATTCGACGAAAGAGTAAATATCTATTCTGATCCAACGAATCCCGAAGTACCAAACTCAGGCTTCTCAGGCGATGGCCGTCCGCAGGAAAAAATCTCATGGATTGAGAATGGTGTAGTTAAAAACCTTACTTATTCAAGATTCTGGGCAGATAAAAAAGGCGTGAAGGCTGTTCCACCGCCTAATGGATTCCTGATGCAGGGTGGCACACAATCATTGGCTGATTTAATAAAAGGTACTGAAAAAGGCATACTCGTAACACGTTTCTGGTATATCCGTGCAGTTGACCCTCAGACTTTACTCTATACAGGTCTTACCCGTGACGGAACTTTCTATATCGAGAAAGGACAAATCAAATTCCCCGTAAAGAACTTCCGTTTCAACGAAAGTCCGGTAATCATGTTAAATAATCTCGAAGCATTAGGTGCTCCTATACGCGTAAGCGGCAACATGATTCCTCCGATGAAGATAAGAGACTTCACCTTCTCTTCGCTTTCGGATGCGGTGTAAAGGTTACGATAATCAAAACCTGACATACAGCGAATGAATTCGCCGTCTAAGAAAACAAAGGAATAATTTATATATGTTAGCCGGACTTAAGTCTGGCAATGTATGTAAAAAAACTTTGTTGTCTTAGACACCGAATTTATTCGGTGAACCACGGGCTTATCTATTGGGGAATAATATTATACACTCATAAATATCCAATTTATCATCACTTAACAGGCCTTACAACACATTTATGGGCCTTTTATCAAAATCCCCCGTACTGGGTTAGTATTTAGTCCGATTTAATTCTTACTTTTATTTTATAAAAATTTAATCTTTCACTAACAAATAAAAAACTGAAAAAGCTTTGAAAAGAAGAGACTTTATCCAACTATCTGGTATGGGATTTGGCGCAATGATGTTGCCCAATATTCCGATTGTAGGCAATTCTGTTTCACAAGAAGCCCTATTGGACGGAGGCATTGATGTAGCAGTAAAGAAGCGTTTAGCTGATGCCGCCCTCAATGCTGCCAAAGCCAAAGGCGCTACCTATACCGACATCCGTATTGGTCGTTATCTGAATCAGTTTGTTGTAACTCGTGAAGACAAAGTGCAGAATATCGTCAATACTGAATCGTATGGGGTAGGTGTACGTGTAATTGCCAACGGCTGCTGGGGATTTGCCGCAGTAGTAGATGCCAAAACAGAAGCCGATACAGCCAAAGCTGCTGAAGAAGCAGTGGCTATTGCTAAAGCTAACTCTAAACTGTTGAAAGAGCCAGTACAATTGGCTCCGCAAAAAGGATATGGCGAAGTAAGCTGGAAGGCCCCTATCAAAAAGAACGCATTCGAAGTACCTATTAAAGAAAAGGTAGATTTACTGCTGAGTGTCAATGATGCTGCTCTGAAAAACGGTGCCAACTATGTTAACTCGGTATTATTTATGGTCAATGAGCAAAAGTATTTTGCTTCAACTGATGGTTCATACATTGATCAGGATATTCATCGTATCTGGCCTATCGCTGCTGTAACTGCAATTGATCCTAAAACAGGTAAATTCGAAACCCGTCAGGCATTAAGTGCTCCTGTTGGTATGGGCTACGAATATCTGCAAGCTAATCCAGGCGATAAAGTAACAGGTATCACTACCCGTTATAATAAAGGCTATGATATGCTGGAAGACGTAACAGCCGCAGCCCAACAAGCCAAAGCGAAACTGACAGCAAAATCAGTAGAAGCAGGTAAATATGATTTAATATTAGACCCATCGCACTTATGGTTAACTATCCACGAGTCGGTAGGTCACCCATTAGAACTTGACCGGGTATTAGGTTATGAAGCCAATTTTGCAGGAACCTCATTTGCCACATTAGATAAATGGCAAAGCAAAAACTTCAACTACGGTAGCAAACAGGTAAATCTATTTGCTGATAAAACACAGGTTGGTTCATTGGGTGCTGTAGGTTGGGACGATGAAGGTGTCCAAACTAAACGTTGGGACTTAGTAAAAGACGGAACGTTGGTAAATTATCAGGCTATCAGAGACCAGGCTCATATAATTGGCGAAAAGGAATCACACGGTTGTTGTTATGCAGATAGCTGGTCGTCGGTGCAATTCCAACGTATGGCCAATGTTTCTTTGGCACCGGGTAAAACCCCGCTTTCGGTAGAAGAAATGATTAAAGATGTAAAGAAAGGTGTATATATTATCGGAGATGGTTCTTTCTCAATTGACCAGCAACGTTATAATTTCCAGTTTGGTGGACAATTGTTTTACGAAATCAAAGATGGTAAGATTGAGGGAATGTTAAAAGATGTGGCGTATCAATCAAATACACAGGAGTTCTGGAATTCATGTGTACAGATTTGCGACGAAAGAGACTATCGTTTGGGTGGTTCGTTCTTCGATGGCAAAGGGCAGCCTTCGCAATCAAGTGCGGTATCTCACGGTAGTTCAACGACTCGTTTTAATGGAGTAAATGTCATTAACACAGCACGTAAAATCTAATCTTTTATTTATTGGAGAATGGAAAAGGGAAAACGGAGAAAGGAAAAATACTAATTTGATTGTCAAATCATGCTTGTCCCCATATCCGTGTTCCGTTAACCATGTTCCTTCAACCTTAAATTCAAAATCAAATGTCTGTTATACTAACCGAAGCAGAAGCTAAAACCTTGTTACAAAAGGTTTTGAAGTATTCTAAAGCAGATGAATGTGAAGTAAATCTGTTGGGTGAAACACGTGGTAATATACGCTATGCCCGTAATGAGGTATCTACCAGTGGTGCACTAACCAATGTAAATTTGCAGGTGCAATCGGCCTATGGTAAAAAAGTAGGAGTTGCTACTATTGACGAATTAGACGATGCTTCTATAGAAAAAGTAGTACGTCGTTCAGAAGAATTGGCACAATTAGCTCCGGAAAACCCTGAATATGTAGGAGTGCTGGAACCACAGCAATATGTAAAATCAAGTGGTTATTTTGAATCTACTGCTAATATCACCCCTGCTACCCGTGCAGATGCGGTAGAAAAAAGCCTTAAACTGACCAGAGAACAGAATCTGGTTGCAGCAGGGTTTCTGGAAGACCGCAAAGGCTTTAATGCCATGATGAATTCTAAAGGATTGTTTGCCTATTATCTCGATTCAAACGTTAACTTCTCGTTGACTGTCCGTACACAAGATGGTACAGGGTCAGGCTACGTAGCTAAGGGATATAGCGATGTAAATAAACTGGATACAGCGGCTGCTACCAGAATCGCAATCCAGAAATCAAAGGGTTCAGTAGGTGCAAAAGCACTTGAACCGGGTAAATATACTGTAATTCTGGAGCCAACAGCCGGAGTAGTATTGCTGGAAAACCTTTATTTTGATATGGATGCCCGTAGTGCTGATGAGGGGCGTTCGTCGATGAGTAAACCCGGAGGAAAGACCAAATTAGGCGAAAAGATTGTGGATGAGCGTGTAACTTTCTACTCAGACCCACAACACCCTGATTTACCTGCTGCTGCATGGTCGGGAGATGGGCAACCACAAAAGAAATTGTTCTGGGTTGAGAAGGGGGTAGTAAAAAATCTGGCCTATTCAAGATTCTGGGCAAAAGAGAAAGGAGTAAAACCGGTACCATTCCCCAATAACATGATTATGGAAGGTGGTACTGCTACTCTTGAAGACATGATTAAAAGCACCAAACGCGGTATTTTGGTTACTAAATTGTGGTATATCCGTTCTGTTGACCCTCAGACATTATTGCAGACGGGTCTTACACGTGACGGGACTTTCTATATTGAAGATGGTAAGATAAAACACCCGATAAAGAATTTCCGTTTTAATGAGAGTCCGATTATTATGTTGAATAACCTCGAAACGTTAGGTAAACCGGAGCGGGTTGTCAGCACTGAATCGAACCAGAATTACATAGTACCGCCAATGAAAATCAGAGAATTCACATTCTCTTCACTTTCAGATGCGGTTTAAATAGTCGAAGAAAGGAAAACGCGGTCCGCCGCTACTGGAGAATGGAGAAAGGAAGAAAAGCATATTTGCTTTTTCCTTTCTCCGTGTTCCACTCTCCTTTCTCCATATTCCAAAGAAAATTGATTAATAATACTTCATCACACTTGAAACCATTCGTTTTCACTCGGATTCAATATACTTCGGGAGATTGGGATACTGATCAGCGCATGCCCGTCAATATCCTGAATTCGCTGGTGGAATATACTACCATACCTATTGATGAAAAGGAAAAGGTCGTGCTGTTGAGTAGTAACGAAATATTCAAAAGCCCTTTCTGCTATCTGAGTGGTCATAAACTGGTAGAATTTTCAAGCCAGGAAAGAGACCATTTCCGTAAATATGTCGAAAATGGAGGCTTTGTTTTTGTTGATGATTGTAATCATGACATTGACGGGCTCTTTGCCAAGTCGTTCGAACAGGAAATAGCTCGTACTTTTGGTGCAAAAGCACTTCAGAAAATACCCAATACACACCCCATTTATCATTCTTTCTTTCATTTCGATGGCCCTCCTACCACTAGTTTCGAACTAAACGGATGGGGAGATGACCTCGTGCACGACTACCTCAAAGCCATTCAGATTAACGGGAGAATCGGTGTATTATATAGCAACAAGGATTACGGTTGCGAATGGGACTATGATTTCAGAAACAAAAGGTGGTTAGCCGAGGACAATACCAAATTTGGGGTAAATATCATTAATTACGCATTAACTGTTTAAACATTGGAAGCACAAACTCTTAATCACTATAAATCACTGGTAGCTAAATTACCACACCTGAAAAAAGAAATCGGTAAGGTCATTGTTGGTCAGGAAGAGGCAATCAACGAAATTTTGATTAGTCTGCTGGCTGGCGGCCATTGTTTGCTTGAAGGTGTACCCGGGCTAGCCAAAACACTGATGGTAAAAACAATGGCTGAGGCGCTGGATATGAAATTTAAACGGGTACAATTTACACCTGACCTCATGCCTGGAGATATAATAGGTACCGAAATTCTTGAAGAAGACCACGAAACTGGCAAGAAGTTTTTCAAGTTTAACCGGGGCCCTATCTTTGCCAATATTGTTTTAGCTGACGAAATTAACCGTACACCACCTAAGACCCAGGCGGCCTTACTAGAGGCCATGCAGGAATACAAAGTTACCTATGCCGGTGCTAATTATGATTTACCCCTCCCCTTTCTGATTATTGCAACGCAGAATCCCATTGAACAGGCTGGTACATACCCATTACCCGAAGCGCAATTAGACCGTTTTCTGCTTTATATTAAATTAAGCTATCCTTCAGAACAAGAGGAATTGGATGTTTTGAAAAACACTACAGGTATCGGCAAACAAACCTTACAAACCGTACTAACTGACAATGAAATTATCGACTTACAAAAACTGACGAGACAGGTCCATATTAGCGATGAATTGATTATAAAAGTAAATCAATTAGTAAGAAATACCCGCCCAGCCAATACTACATCTGCTTTTGTAAAACAATGGTGCGATTGGGGAGCCGGCCCACGGGCAGGCCAGGCCTTGATTCTGTGCTCTAAAGCAAGAGCCGTATTGAACGAACGTTTTTCTGTAATTCCGGAAGATATTCATACATTGGCATTTCCGGTAATGCGTCATAGAATTGCCCTGAATTTCCGAGCCGAAGCAGAGAATATCTCGACTGATGATGTGATTGGGGAATTGTTGAAAAGCTCAAAATAATGCTCACCACCGAACTCATTAAATTAAATAATCTGCAACTGGCTGGTCGATTGGTTAGTGAAGAAGTTATGCTGGGCATACACGGGAGCAAACGTTCGGGTATAGGAACAGAATTTGAACAATACAGGCATTACGAACCGGGTGACGACCCAAAAAGAATTGACTGGAAACTTTATGCCCGCACACAAAAACATCTTGTTCGGGAATCAGCCACAGAAAGTAACCTGCATATTCGCTTTATATTAGACTTATCCGGCTCCATGAATTATCAGGAAAAATCTGTGAGTCGGCTACAATATTGTAAAATCCTGTTGGCCTCCTTAGCTTATTTAGGCTATCGCCAAAGTGATCAGATGAGTTTACATACCTTGCAAAATGGCGATTTGCAGACATTAGTACCATCAGGAAAGCAGTCATTTCAACGAATCTTATATTCATTGGAAAAAGCCGGAGCAAGTGGACAATGGGAAAATAGCAATCCTAAATTTCCGGAGTTTCAGCAAAAGCAAAAGGAACTGATTGTGATTGCCTCTGATTTTTTGCAGGTAGATAATGAATGGCTAAAACTGATTCAGAATATCGCCAATCCAAGACGGGATATTGTGATTTTTCAGGTATTAGGCGAAGAAGAAATCAATTTCGATTTAAAGGGTTTTTATCGTTTCAAAGACTTAGAGACTCAAAAAGAAACAGAATTACAGGCAGAAGCAATAAAGGATGAATTTAAGACGGCGGCAATGGCCTATCTGAAAAACCTAGAGGAGTCACTACGTATACCGAACGTAAATTTAATAAGAGTCACGCTCAATGAGCCCATTGCAAGGGTTATTACAGAATCTTTAAAGAAAAGGAAATTGTAAGCATGGAATTATTAAATCCTTTGATGCTGTGGGGAGGTGTGGCAATTGCCATACCAATTATACTCCATTTCTGGCATCAGAAAAAAGGAAAAGTTATAGAATGGGCAGCTACACAATGGCTAATCGAAAAAAACCTTCAGCAATCAAAGGGTCTTCGATTAGACAATCTGCTATTGCTCCTGCTTCGTTGCCTGCTTATTCTTTTACTTTGTTTCTTTCTTAGCAAACCTTTACTAAAATGGTCAGATACAGAAAGTTCAAAGCGGCGCATACACCTGGTTCAGGCCAGCAGTCTGGTGGTAAATAACTTTAAATTTGAGCTTGAAGAAGCCATTAAAAAAGGGGGGGAACTTTATTGGATTCAGGCGATACCGGTGCCAATTGAGGACTTAAGCCAATTACCCGTAACGAAAAACTTTAATCCTATCATTCTACAATCCTGCCTTAATAAAATGGCTCAAACCATTGGCAATGAGCACCTGGAATTGTACATAATCAACGAGCAAAGTCTAGCTCAAACAGGTAATATTTTTGTTCCCGGGAAGTTTAGTCTCCACGCCATCCCAGATTCACTGAATAACGCTCTCAGACCTTATTTTGCTTTTATAAACAACCAGAAACTTTTTGTAAACGCTGCAAATCAGTTAATTGCAAATACAGAACTTGATAAAAATGTCAGGTATACAGATAAGCCTATTCAGAGCAAAGCCATTAATGCCTTAATTCTCAATAAAGATAAAGCAGAAAAACAAAGCATTAGTGCGGCATTAAAAGCAATGAAAGAAGTATATCAGATGGATATAAGTATTGAGACCGAACTGACTGCCGCAAAAATATATGATTGGGTATTCAGCGATGATATTCCGGCTGAATCAAGTGCTTTTTCCGCATCAACATTATATATTTTATCTAATACCAATCGCATTCCTGCTAATCTCCTGGTTTACAAGAAGAATGTAATAAATACATCGTTTGGTCTGAGTCCACAATCTTCTGCATTTGTCTTTAACGGAGAGTTACCTGAATGGCTTGGAGAAGTGATGATAAAACATTATGAATTAAATCCTGATGTTCATGCTTTGAGTAATCAGCAATTGCAAAGTTTATTTAAATATAGTCCATATACCAAAGCACCCGAAGAAAGTGAGTTCTCAAAAATACTATTGTTGGTATTTATCGTTATTTTAGGTACAGAACGTTACTTAGCCATTCGCAAAAACGCATGAATCAGGTTAAACATATCATATCAGGAGTTCGGTATCAGTTGTATGTGAATGCCTTACTGACTATAATGCTAAGAGTAGCATCTTTATGCTTATTACTTATGGCTTTTAAGTTTTCACTGAGCACTATTGTTATTACATGTATTGTTTCATTCATTATTTCTGCATTCATGACCGGACTTTTTCAGAATAATGAGAACGAAGCGATACGAATAATTCATCAGAAAATTGGTAATTCTGAGTATAGTCTCCAGTTATTACATACCTCAAACCCTAATATTGCCGAGCAATTACAATTAGAAAGACTGGCTGAAAAATTGAGCGGCCAAAAGACTCCAACAATTATTAATTCAGGCTTAAAGATTCCGCTGTTGATGCTGTTAGCTTCACTTGGTTTTTATTTTGTGTATCCCCTTTTTCAAAAGAAAACCCAGGATTCATTTGTGACCAATACAAAAGAAGCGAATCAGGCGGAAGAAAAAACAGCAACAGCTCCGGTTTTCAATACTGCCCATCTGACCATTACGCCGCCTGCTTATACAAAACTTCCGGTCAAATCAACTGCAGATCTGAATGCTTCCGCCATCAGCGGTTCGGTGCTCAAATGGCAACTGGAGTTTTCTCATACACAGAACTTAGCCGTAAAATTAAGCAACAACCATGGAGAAGAATTGTCTTTGAGAAAGATAGGCGAAGTATTTGAATACTCTGATGTCCTGCAAGGCTCAGGCTTATATGCTTTTAAAGCCTATTGGAAAGACTCTTTAATTTATCAGTCAGACTATTACCGATTGGAAGCTATTCCGGATTTAGCTCCTAAAATAGCCCCTTCTTCAAAAGAACTCTACGTATTTCATTATCTGAAAGACCCTAAAACAATACAGATTTCGGCGCGAATCTCTGATGATTTCCAGGTAACACAGGCTTTTATTGTAGCCACCGTTGCAAGAGGTTCTGGTGAGAATGTGAAGTTCCGAGAACTTAAAATTCCTATTGGCCAGACTAACTTTAAGGAAGCAATGATAAACAAAAGCATTGACCTGAAAGCCCTGAATTTTGCTCCGGGTGATGAATTGTATTATTACTGGGGTGCTTTTGATAATAAAAAACCTGAACCAAATTACACCAAATCAGACACTTATTTTATTGTTTATAAAGATACTTCCAAAACCGAAGAGGCTGAAATGGCTACTATGGCAATGAATATTCTGCCCGAATATTTCAGAAGCCAGCGACAAATTATTATAGACACCGAAAAACTGATTGCTAAACGAAAGAAGGTTAATCAGAAAGATTTCAACAGCACATCAAACGAAATAGGTTTCGATCAGAAAGCATTGCGCCTGCGCTATGGTCAGTATCTTGGAGAAGAATTTGAAACTTCTATTGGCGGTGGAAGCGCAATTCCTATGGACGCAAGTACTGAAACTGCAGATTTACTCAAAGGTTTTTCACATGCGCATGATGAAGGTGAGCATGACCATGAGGATGGTGAAAAACCTCATAACGATGCCCATGACCACGGAGGAGGAGCCAAAGGGAATCAGGATAACGAAGACCCGTTGGCAGCTATTCTGAAAGATTATGTACATAATCATGATGATGGTGAAGCCAATACTTTCTATGAACAATCTACTCGTAGTTTATTAAAAATGGCTTTGGAACAAATGTGGCAATCGGAATTGCATCTGCGCCTTTATGAGCCTGAAAAAGCCCTGCCCTTCGAGAAAAAAGCGCTTGAATTTTTGAAATCTGCTCAACAGAAAGCACGGACATTTGTAAAGAAAACGAGCTTTGACCCACCCCCTATCAAAGAAAAAGAAAAGCGCTTAACTGGCGAGCTGAAGAAGTTCAACGAGGCTTTCAGCTACGAAAAGAATTTCTCTCAACAGCAAGTAGACCGCCTAGTAGCAGAGGTACTGGGCATAATAGATAGCAAAACAGAAGCGCAAAAACTGAACGGACAGCAAAAACAGCAAGTGCTGGCATTAGGTAGTTTCCTGAGCACAAGAGTGATGAATAGTAAACTGTCTGACTGGTCGGTTCTGAATGCATTACAAAAACTAATCAATGACAAAGATTTAAGTGCTAAAGAAAAAGCAGATTTAAAGACCAGACTTTATCAGTTGACAAGTGTCAACCAACCCAAGGGGTTAACGAACAAGTCTTATGCAGGAGAGAAAAAATTAGAAAAGGCATTCTGGAAAAATATTCAATAACCAACTTTTAAGAAAAAGGTAAAACCTCATCGATGACATTCGCAATATTCATATTCTCTATTTTTCAATCGAACCTGATACTTTATGCAGGCCTGGGTATTATATTGCTTTTACAGATTTGGTCGCTTATGCAATCTAAATCTCTCAAAAAAAAACGTTTTTGGATACGTCTCGGCCTGAATCTGTTTGTATGGCTTTTAATTTTCCTTTTCATACTTCAACCCGAATGGAAGTACACAACCAATACGAATAAGATTTTATTGGCTGATACCAGCGTGCCTGCTTCGTACATTCAGAAAGTAAAAGATAGTCTTCAAATCAAAGAATCTTTTACTGGCAAAGATTTTAACCGTCTGATTGCAAAGAATCCTCATTTTATTGACCATCTGGGCAATATTTATCTATTAGGCCAGAACTTCACACCCCAATCTCTCAGCCGTTTGAGCCAGAAAACCTTAAGATGGTTGCCCTATTTTGCGAATAACCAATTACAGGATTTGCAATGGGATGGCATTATAAGAAAGGGGGATATACAGGAAATAAGCGGAAAAATAACAGTCGATAAAACGCAAACGCTTAGTATCAGATATGCAAATCAGAAATTGGACAGTTTGGTTCTTCAAAAAGGTTTTAATGCTTTTCGTCTCAGTTTTCCGTGTTTTAGTATTGGCAGAACAGAGGCATTTCTGGCTCTGAATAACGAGCCGTTGCAGGATATTCGCTTCTACAGCCGGACACCACAGGCATTGAATGTATTGTTTATTCTGGAAAACCCTGATTTTGAAAGCAAAACCCTTTCGGAGTGGCTGGGCAAAAATAATCATCGGGTAGAGATTATCACAACTATTGCCAAAGATGCCCAAAGCAAGGTTTCTATCAATAAAACCAATCAGGCAAAAGTATTAGTGCCTGATATTGTCATTACTGACCCCGGCAACGCTGCAAATAGTTTAGTAAAAAAGGCTGTCGCAGACGGAAAAAGTGTATTCTTTATCAATTGTATGGCGCCTGAACAAGACATTAAAACTATCAATCAGGCACTGGGTACTAACTGGCATGTAAAAAAGACTACCAATGAGCAATTTATTACAATTACTGAAAACCTCACTGCTTTACCCTATCATATTGAGGAAAACACTAATCAGAAACCGGTAGGCGAGTATCCTATTGCCGTTCAGAAAAAAGTCGGCAGGATTGGTTTAAGCCTTTTGAATGAAACTTTCCCACTGAAATTGAGTGGAGACAGTCTCACTTATAATAAAATATGGTCAGGTGTATTACAGCTATTGAATCCATCTTTTCAGAATAATATCAGTATTGAATATCCGGTTTATACCGATATTCAAACGACAATTTCCTTGAACAATTTATCAGCACCCCCAAATACACTCAAAATAGCAGATGATACCACGCAATTAATACAATCGGTTATCAACCCTCTGTCTTATACAACCACTTATATTTTCAGAAAAACAGGCTGGCAGAATTTTCAGGATTCTTTACAGGTTTTCGTAGAAGAGAAGCCCGAGTACCTTCACAAAAGCAGGCAAATACAGCAAACATTACTGGCTCTTCAGAACTTTGAAGCTGCCAATAGTTTTACATCTGCTCAAACACTCACTGCTACCCTACCCGATTGGATTTGGTATTTACTCATTGTGCTTGGTTTAGCAATCCTTTGGATAGAACCCAAGTTGAATTTCTGATGAGAGTATGAATTACTAAAGTAGCGCTTTTACCTGGCTTAAAGCCTCGTAAAGATCTGTTTTAATCCGCTCTATATTTGATTTTATTTCTTCCTGTACTTCCAGCATTTTATCAGCAGGTAGCTCCGGCGCTGGAGTATGGTCATGATGATGTCCATGTACTTCTTCATTCTTATGCTCAAAACCAGGCACGGCAAAGAAATTCTTCTCCCAATTTTCAAAATCAGCTTTTAGCCTCATTAAATTCATGGACAGTGAATCCGCTTTGGCAGTTTTTCTGGCTAATAATAAGTTCCGCAGACTATCTATCTTTTCTATCTCCGGCTCTATCTGTTCCTGTATTGCTTCTGACTCCAGATGTATTTGATTGGCCGCAACCAGTATAGCATTGTCTTTTGAAGATTGAGACGAACAGGCACATACCACAAATCCTGCAATTAGTAAAAATATTATTTTCATGATTTTAAAGGTTTTTACTTTTAAGAAAACGTACCATTTGCGCCTGCTTGAGCCTATCCTCCTCAGATTTAAACCAATGCGCAGGCGGATAAAAATAGAATACAACTGAAATAGAAGATACTACCCAGAACAATATCCGTTGCGACTTAACTGATTTTGACTTTCTTCTGGAAGTGTAATATAAAAGGTAAAAACTTACACCGAAGAAGACCAGTTGGCAATAGAAAAGAACAGGCATAAATGTTTGAATACCTATAAAAATACTCAAACCGCCGCTTATGCTCATTACCAATGGCAATCCACAGCAAAACAAATGAATCAACAAGGATACCACCAACTGAAATCCTAAGAGTACTTTAGTCATAGTTAAAAAATATCAATGCAACAATGATGCAAAAATACAATTCCTTGATTATATTTGCAACAATGTTGCAAATATAATTTACTATGAAGCTGTTCATCCGATTGTATCTTATCCGAATCAGTATTTTACTGGTTTGTAGTATCTTCTGCATTTCATGGCAGATAAGCACTCAAAAAATTACCTGGAATGAATTAAAGGACGTCCGCTTTAAGAAAAGATTTAATAAGCAGGAAAATATGTTCTTTTTGTACCCAGAGTTTGGCAGTAAAGTAAAGGTACTAGAAGGCAAAAAGGTGGAAATTAAAGGATATATGATTTCGGTGAATCCCGCCGAAAATGTATTTGTTTTATCTGCATATCCGATGGCGTCCTGCTTTTTTTGCGGTAGCTCCGGGCCGGAATCTATTATCCAGTTAAAACTCAAAAGACCTAAGAGGTTTCTGACTGATGAAATATGGACAGTGAGAGGCGTACTCAGGCTCAATGCGGATAACCTTGAAGAGCTTAATTATATTTTAGAAGGAACAGAGCCCGTAAGAAAGCTCAATTAACGAAGGAAGTATACTATGTAAATAATCACAGCCGTAAAGATTATTTACGGCGATGATTAACTTCCTGAAGGCTTATTAGCCGGGCGAAAGAATTTTCTTTTCGATTTATTCTTATTGCCTGACGGTTTTTTAAATCCGCTTTTTGAACTGCCAGTCTTATATTCAGGTGCCGGGCCTAATCCTAGGCTCTCGGTAATATTCTGTTTTTCAACTTCTCTTTCGAGTAATTTTTCGATATTTCTGATTCGATACTGATCTTTTTCATTAACAAATGTTATGGCTGTACCTGTGGTTTCTGCCCTGGCTGTTCGCCCGATACGATGAATATAATCTTCTGCATCACGGGGTACATCGAAATTAACAACATGGCTCAGGTTATTAATATCTATTCCTCTTGAAAGTACATCCGTAGCCACAAGTATCTTATACTGCTTATTCTTGAAATCACGCAATACATTCTCGCGTTCTTCCTGAGAGTTATCTGACGAAATACCTCTGGCGTCCCATTTTAGTTTTGTCAATGCTCTGATAATTTTATCAATCATCATTTTCTGTGACGAAAATATAATTACAGACTGAACATCGGCATTCTTAAGCAAATGCCCCAGTAATGGAATTTTCTGCTCATCTTTAGCCAGATAAAATTGCTGGTCTATTCCTTCAGCAGGTTTTGAGGTCGCCAGCCTTACTTCTTCAGGATTATTAAGAATTCTGTTAGCAAAGTCTTTTATTTTTTTGGGCATAGTTGCCGAAAACATCAGATTCTGGCGTTTGGCAGGCAGGTGCTTTATTACAAAAAGAATATCATCAATAAATCCCATATCAAGCATTTTATCTGCTTCATCCAATACAAGGCATTTAATATGGTCAAACTTCACCTCTCCCGAATTCATGTGAGCCATCAGGCGGCCGGGAGTTGCAATAATTATATCCGCTCCTTCTACCAGCGCTTTTCGTTGCTGATCCCATTCTTCGCCCTTGCCACCACCGTAGATGGCAATACTGGTAGCGTTAATAAAATAACTAAACCCTTCAATCTGTTCATCTATCTGCTTGGCCAGTTCGCGCGTAGGCACAAGCACGAGAGCAGATGTCTGGTTACTTTTAGCACGTATTACCTGATCAAGTAATGGTATAAGATAAGCTGCCGTTTTGCCTGTGCCTGTCTGGGCAGAGGCGATAAGGTCTTTTCCTGCAAGAATGAGAGGAATAGTCAGCTCCTGTATAGGAGACATCTGTATATAATTCATGGCATCTACTCCCGACAGCAGATCGTTGTGTAGATTAAGTTCGCTGAATTGCAAGTTTTTTGTTAGGTATTTTAAATTGGCAAAATGTAAATATAGCATTTATAAATGAAGAACGTATAGAATAGCTAATGTTTCAGCTATTCTATACGTTCTTCTTCTGACCTGCCAACATAAACCCGTATTCAGCTTTTGATGATTTTTAGGTAAATCAGGGTGTGTTTATTTAGCTATTAAAACTCGACAATCCAATTTTTTACTTAAAGAAGAACTTCACAGGAGCAATTTCTGCCTTTACAGAATCAATCAATGCGCCCGTAGTTTTATACCTGTAAACATACCCGGCTTGTTTATAAGAAGGGGTAACGGCTGTATATATTACGTTCTCTTTAGGGTCAAACCCTAAACCTGAAATCGTACGCTTAATTAAAGGGGAAGAGGTTGAAATGGCGTTATCGTTGATATTAAAGCTGTATATTTCACCGCCCGTACTCCAGTGCGAATAATCAAAATAGATTGTTGTTTTACTGGCATTTAAAGCAAGCATACCCGGTACTTTTCCGGAAGCTGCTTCGGTACTTATTGTGACTTCTATTGCTTTGGTAGAGGGGTTGATACGCAAAAAATCATTATTTACCGAACACCAGATTTTATTATTGGCATCAACTATCAGGTTAGAGGTTCCGCCTTTTAAGGCGATTTTACCTGATACCTCATCTTTACTGATGTCAATCACGGTAATTTCCTGTTTACCTGAATAGGCATTATTACCCACAAATGCTTCATTGCCTATCACAACAATGCCTTCTGCCCCATTTTGTACGGTAATTTTCTTTATCACTTTATTAGTAAGCAAATCAATCACTAATATATATCCGGGTTTATAGGAATAATCCGGATTCAGTACATCCCAGCAAACAACATAGGCCTTATTGGCTGCAACTTTTATTGCATTACGTGGATTTTCCACTTCCTTAATGCTCGCTTCTGACTTGAAAGTACGGGCATTGATAATCTCAATGGCATCCTGGCCATCTGTTGAATTATCTACCAGAATAATACCTTTATTATCTATTTCTGCATAATCAGTAATTGAACCGGTAATCGGCCGTGCATTTTCTTTCTTAAACACATCAGGTACGGCTGTTTTGGAATCCCTTTGCAATAAGGAAACAGAGCCATTATTATCAAAAAAATTTCCTGCATTGACAATCAATACACCCGAATCATAAGGTTGTGTGGGGTCTGTTTCGTTTTTTTCGCAGGAGAAAAGCACTATCGAAACAAAACCGGATAGTAGTAATTTTCTAAAATTCATTGGATTACTTGTTTATGTTAAATACTAAGTTGATAGCGTAATTTCTGCCGGGCATGGCATTGCGTTTGGAGTTCAGATATAATTCGTCGAAAATATTATTAACCTGAAAATAAACTTTTCCCTCTAAGTGCTTCCAGCGTAGGCCGCTTTCTATAATGGCGTTAAAAATCTGTTGCCCATCGAGCCATTTGGAGTTGTCGAAAGTATAGTATCGACGGCTGTTGGCCTGCCATTGTAGCGTAGCACGGAATGGCATTCCGTGATTCCTTACTAGAGCAGTTTTGCCTAAAGAAGGCATCTGGAAGAAAAGATTAGCTGTAAAATTGTGCTTTGGAATATAAAGCAGTTGTTTGCCTATTACTTCTGCAGAAAAAGCATCATAAGCCTTTTGTTGCGACGAATGAGTAAAGGCATATTGAGCACTTAAACCTGAAGAAATTTTCTGCCCCTGATATTGTACTTTATGAGAAACCTCCACTCCTTTTGCTAAAACCTTTTGTAGATTCTGCACCTTATAAGCCAGTTCAGGATTCCAGTATACCCAGTTATTAATCAGATTATGGTACACATTCAATGAAGAACTGAAGCTGAAATCATTTTTGGTTTGATTCCAGTTTATGCCCAGTTCTTTGTTAAATCCGTCTTCTGGTCTGAGATTAGGGTCGCCCAATTCAGACCAGTAACGTTCGTTCATTGTGGGAATCCGGTAACTGCGGGAAAGGTTACCTGTCAATTTAACAGATTTAATGACCTGGTATTCAAGCCCCAAAGCAGGCGCCAGAGGAGGGTCAAAACTCTTAACAATTGCTTGTCTGAAATTAAGTGTGGTCAGAAATCTGGATGAGGCCTGATACCTTAGCCATGCAAAAACATCAAGCCGGTTTTCTGAAATCTTACTTTTTTCATACCCATCAACATGCGCTATTACATGGGCAGCCTCGGTACCAACATGAAGAGCCAGCTTTGAGAATCGCCAATCATGCTCGGCACGTACCAGAAAACGGTCAATTGCCGTGCGGCTTGGTTGAATAAAATTCCCTTTGCCATAATTGGTAATATCCTGCACATAGCCACCTCTGATGGTGAGGTTTTTAATCTGATAAGTATTAAGAACTCTTATAGCCTGCGTTTGTAATACTTCTCTTGTATGGATTGATTGCGGCGATATTTCAACATTATTATCTG
Organism: Chitinophaga pinensis; assembly: GCA_943368675.1. Lineage (GTDB taxonomy): Bacteria > Bacteroidota > Bacteroidia > Cytophagales > Spirosomataceae > Emticicia. The sequence continues at coordinate 24,350 of CALRLN020000006.1, forward strand.
ATATCCAGATATTCAATGAAATCTGGTTCTGCTTTTTTGTGAGGTAAAATAAATCCTGAATAAAGCCTTTTGAGTCGGTAGCAGAACGTTCAACCGGATAATACTTTCGTTCGGTATAAGGGAAATTATTATTCAATACACCCTTATAAAAAACCGTTTTAGAAGAGATATGTTTATCAGATAAACGAATACTCAACTGGCTTTGTCGGTTATCGAAGCTTGCCAGTCTTTGGCCGAGACTCACCTGAATCTTTTTCTCCCATATAGGCTTCGAATCCAGAAGAATACTCCCTCCTACTGCATCTGACCCTATCACACACGATGAAGAACCATACTGAATAGCCAGTAAATCAAAACCGGCAGCAGGGAGTGTAGAAAAATCGCTTTGCCCGGTGCTTGGTGAATTAATATTAATGCCATTCCAAAGCACTGCCGTATGATTGCTCGAAGTACCACGCAAGCCAATAGTGGTCAGTTGCCCGCTGCCATAAGGTCGAAAATTAACGGGTGCATGAAACAACAGAAAATCGGCCAGGGTCTGGAATTTTGCCTGTTGCAAAGAAGCCGAATCAATGCTTTGAATCTTTAGTCCTGCCATGAAGCGAGTCGGGGCAAAACTCTTTACCAAAACCTCGTCCAACATTCTGGTCGAATCAGTTTGCGCATAGGCATAGCCGGACGACAATAAAAACCACGCCGTACCCAAAGGGAAAACCTTAGACAACAAGCATTTAACTGAAATGCTCAAATACTGAACAAATAAAGATGAATGATAATCTGTCGCTCACTTGTCTTTATCCGCCGTAAAGTACAAATAAGGATAGTCCTGGGCAGGTCTCCTGACTTGTTTCGACATTTCCGGCCTTCCCGAATACCAGTGGCCATGTAGAAGAAATGTACTGATGAAACTTACAGTTGCGGGGACAGTTCCCGATTTGAACGGGATTCCCTTTTAAGCCTTGAGATGATTCATGAAAATCATATAAGGCACCTAAAACTGTTGCAAAGGTATAACGATTTTTAAAAATAAAAGCAATGGTGATAAAAAATAGTGATTTATCTCTCTTTGTTGAGAATTATGGAAACAGAAACAATAAGTTTTTAAATCTTGCAAAATCTATGTTTATATTCGCACAAACAAAACCAAAATACCAATGACCAAGAAAAGAATAGCCATTGATATGGACGACGTAATGGCGGCCACAGGGAAAAAGATTCTGAAAACATATAACCATATCATAGGTACCGCTTTCACAGAGCAGCATTTTGAAAACAAAGCCTATTTTGAAATATTTGAAGAAAAAAACTACCATAAAATCAGAGAAGAAATATTTAAGCCCGGCTTCTTCAGAGACGTAGAAGTTATGACAGATGCAGTAGAGGTAGTACAAAAATTACATGAAAGATTTGACGTATTTATAGTATCGGCAGCAACTGAATTTCCGAACTCACTAAAAGATAAAATGGATTGGCTGGAAGAGCATTTCCCGTTTATATCCTGGAGAAATATCGTACTTTGTGGAGACAAAAGCATTGTGTCAGCCGATTATATGATTGACGACCACGAGAAAAACCTGAAAACTTTTAAAGGCAAAACGCTGATGTTTAGTGCTATTCACAACCAAATGGTGAGTGGCTACCAGAGATTCAGATCATGGAAAGAGATTGAGGCGTTTTTTGATAACGAAGCATAAGTAAATCTTCAATATACCAATGACTGCAAAACAAATTGTAGAGAAACTGGCATCTTTTCCTAACCGGGGTGTGGCTACGCCTAATGAAATTCCCGTGCTGGAGTATCTGACGAGTTTATTTGGAGAACAGGAAGTAACAAGAGAGTCTTTTAGCACTCCTAAAACCTATGTCTCTATCGTCTGGTGGCTCATTGGGGGGCTTTTTGTAGGTCAATTGGCACTTAATTTTTCTCCTATTGCCGGGCTTTTTCTGACTCTTATTTTTGTTACGCTTGCCATGCTATATTTTAACTGGTATGCTTCTCCGGTTACCAGTTTTCCGCCATTGGTTACTTCTTATAATCTTATTGTTAAGCCGAAAAACAGAGAGGTTAAGAAGCCTAAAAAATTGATTCTAATGGCACATTGGGATACTGCGCCTGTCTCAGTACTTTATCGTCCCGAAATGGTAGGAAACTTCCGGCAGTCTTTAAAAATAAGTTTGGTTCTGATGATAGTAGCACAGTTTGTGGCTATCTCACAGTTTCTTATTCCTAATGCATTTATCTTGCTGATAGCTAACATTTTAGCCTTTTATTTTCTTTTGCAAGGGGTGGTTGGCACTATTGATTATTTTAGATTAGGCTATTCAAATGGGGCTTCTGACAATGCCACCGGAGTTGCTGCGGCTATTGCTACAGCACAGCAATTATGGGCAAAAAACCTGACTAATCTTGAAGTAGAGTTGGTATTAACAGGCGCAGAAGAGGTGGGCATGATTGGCGCACGTGCTTATATGAAAAAGCACTACAGGGAGTTCAATAAAGAAACCTATCTGGTTAATTTTGATACTTTAGGGAATGGGAATCTGAAAATCATTACGCAAACAGGTAGCTGGTCGAATATTGTTTATGATAATACGTTAATACAAATTGCCAAACAATCTGTTACCGAAATTCCGGCACTAAAAGAAGTGACTACCGGAGCATGGCATACAGCAGATTTTGATTCAGTATGGTTTCAGAGGGCAGGTATTCCGGCGGTAACTTTAGCAGCGCTTGATGCCAATGGACGAATGCCAAATATTCACCGCCCTACGGATATTCTTTCGAACGTAGATTTCGTACCTATGGAAAAGGCAATTATATTAGCAGAGAAAATCGGAGAACATCTGAATAACATCTAACCATCCTCACCATGAACCGTAACCAGACTTTTATTTTCTTTACTCTTTCGCTGATAAATATTGCTTCAGGATTTATCGAAAACGAATGGCTTGGCTATATCACAAAACCACTCCTGATGATTACACTAGGTTTTTTTTATTTCCAGCTTACCCGGCAAACTTTTAATAAAAGAGACAAAATTGTATTATTAGCTCTATTGTTTTCTTGTCTGGGTGATACCTTTCTGATGTTTCAGAAGCATGACCACATTTATTTTTTACTAGGCCTCGGCTCGTTTTTACTGGCACAGGTTTGTTATGTGATTCTCTTTCAACATGAAGGCAAATCATTGTATTTCCGTTGGTTGCCATTTATTTCCTACTCTTGTTTACTTCTGTTTTTCCTGCTTAATAATATCCCGGGTGATTTCAAAATTCCAATCATCATCTATTCTGTTGTTATTACACTTATGGGAATACGAGCCAGTGAAAGAAAAGTAAATGATAAAAGCTATCAGTTAGTCCTTATCGGTGCCATTTTATTTATCCTCTCTGATTCACTCATTGCACTAAGCAAATTTGTAGTAAATATACCTTTATCAGGCTTCTGGGTTATGTCAACCTACGTAACTGCACAATACCTGATAGTACAAGGTTTATTGGTTAGCAGGCGTGCCTAGAATATATAACTAAAGTTTTCGTTATAGGAATATAAGCTATTTTAAACCTCTTGTTCAATGAAAACTTTAGTTAAGACAGGCTATATAGGGTTGTTATTATTAGCCTTTATCTGTTGTACTCAGCCTGCCGATTATGCTATTGTCAAGCATCCTCTGATTAATGATAGTGGCACAAATATTCTTACAAGATTTAACACACCTAAAGGTTTCAACAGAAAACCTGCCGGACATGATTCTTTTGCCGACTATCTCCAAAACCTTCCTTTAAAAGCCGCAGGCTCTAAGGTTAAATACTATGATGGAAGTATCAAATACAAAGATGTTTATGAAGCGGTGCTTGAAATGGATATTGACAATAAGAACCTGCAACAATGTGCCGATGCCATTATACGTTTAAGGGCTGAGTATTTCTACGCTCAAAAAGCTTATGATAAAATCTCATTTACTCTAACTAACGGCTTTCGCGTAGACTACTCCAAATGGATGCAGGGAAACAGAGTAGTGGTTAAAGGAAATCAGGCTTACTGGCAAAAATCGGTATCTCCATCAAATAACTATGGGGATTTCAGAAAATACCTCAACTTTGTTTTCGCCTATGCCGGCACCCTCTCACTTTCTAAAACTATGTATCCTAAAGCCATTAAAAATATAGATATTGGTGATATTTTTATTATTGGAGGTTCTCCGGGTCATGCCGTAATTGTAGTTGATGTAGCCCAAAACACAAAAGGAGAAAGATTATTTTTATTAGCGCAAAGCTATATGCCCGCTCAGGAAATCCAGATTCTTAAAAATCCAAATGATATGCGACTAAGCCCCTGGTATTCTGCGAATATAATTGATGAGCTATTAACTCCTGAATGGACATTTAAGGTAAATCATTTAAAGACCTGGGAGAAATAGAAGCATTACTTTCTCTATTAATATAAGATTTTGCCACAAAGTACACAGATACTATATATGCTACACCAGCTTAAAGAGTATTGTAATTGCGAAACATAGTGTCTCTCCGGGTACATTGTGGCATTTTTTTGCGAACTACTCCACTCCTAATTGTTTCATAAAACTTTCATGATTCCAATCGACAGAGACAGATGTTGCTTTGTCGTCTTCATTAAATTCAAACACAAAAATATGGTCGCTTTCAAATTTTAATCCTTTACTCGGTATACCGGCAAATTCTTTTGTCTGTGTACCAAAAATCACGACATAACACGTAACCTTATCTCCATCGACATCAAAAGTATCAATAGTATTATCAAGGTCAGGGAAGGCATCTATTAAGGCACTCCAAAGGCCTCTTCCTAATTCGTTCACTTTGCCTTTGCCATTTTCACCTAATGGTTTGAAATCAATGACGGCATCTGCTGTAAATAAGCCTGCCATACGATCAATATCAAGGTCCTGATAGGCAGAGAAAAATTCAACACAAGTTCCTTTACGGGTAAGGTCTGTAGTTGTTTCGATTTGTTCGATAGTTTTCATTTGAGTATTATATTAAGATTTATAGTGCCGGATAATTGGGATGATTTTTTACTTTTTTAATTTGTCTGATATGCCTTGATATATGGCCATATTGAACAATGTATATCTGGTGCACATTCCGGTAATTTTCTCCACCAACTGGCTCAAAATGTGCTTTTAAATCTGCCTGAGTAGTTTCAACAAAGCGGATCGTTTGTTCTCTGATTTTCAGAAATGCCGTAAGATTATCTTTCCCTTGCATAAAGCCTGTCGGGCGGGCGTAATCAGGTGCATTATGTGTTTTTTCTTCCATGATAAAGTCTATGTACCAACTATCCGGTTTGGAGGAAGCATTCAATTCGGGGGTTGGTTTACTCCGTAATGCAATATTTGTCTCACGAGCAAAAATACGTTCCCATAAACCTAAATGCTCCACTATTTCGGCGATTGTCCAACGCTCCGGTGATTCTCTGAAGTTCCATTGTTCAATACTCAGATTCTGCGTTTCTTTAACGAGACTATCTCTTGTTTTTTTCAGGTTAGCTATCAGTTCCTGTCGGTCGTTTTCTGTCCATAGTTTATTCTGCGCTGCGGCAGACATAGAAATCAATAAAAAAAGAATGAGCTTTTTCATAATAAATGACGTTTATCAATACATTTTTGTAAAACATTACAGTTCTGAACTTTATGAATAAGAAAATGATCTATCTCTTATCTCATAAATCCGATACAAAATTGAATAAACGCTTAATGATTCTATTGTAAAAATGCGACATCTTTAAGGCAATGTGTGATCTTGGGTTTAAGCTTGTAGATAATTACTTAATTCGAGGTTATTTTTTAAGTAGAAAGAGGGTGATTTGCCTGTAAAAGCTGTAAATTCTTTAATAAAATGTGATTGATCATAATAGCCCATCTGATAAATCAAATCGTGCCAATCCTCAATTTGCCATCGTTGATTAGCCATAACTGAACATAAGTAGCTAATTCTACGTATCCGCGCGTAGTATTTTGGACTTACACCTACCTTTTGCAAAAACTGTCGCTCCAGTTGCCTGCGGCAAACGCAGAGATCTTCCATCATTTTTGAAATATTAATGATACCATTTTGTGATAGAATAAGATTGGCAGCAACATCGGCCTGATTATATGGGTGTTTGCTGTATTGCAATTTAAAAAGCAAAAATTGATTGATAATATTTACCCGCTCCTGATAGCTTTGCGCCTCTATGATTTGCTCCTGTACAGGAATAATTTCTTTGCCTAAAACATCTCTCAAATCTAATCTTTCATCATTCAGTTCATACATCTGAATTCCGAACAGTGTATTAATAGCGGTTGGGTGAAAAACGATACCAATCATTCCTATATTACCTTCTAATAAAAGCTTGTATGTTTTGGTGGCTTGGCCTGCAATGAAGTTCCGCGGTGCGGGTGTAAAGTCAGGACTATCAGCAAAAGAGGTAGTTTTATAAAAATCACCATAATTGAATACAATTGAGACAAAACCTGAAGGCGGAGATTCAATAGTGACCGGTTGATTGAGAGAATCCTTACTCTCCCAGATGTAATAACATTCTACGAGTTTGTGTAAGAGAGGAGACGGTATGATTTTCCTATAAAGCATTTAATAAAAATGATTTATTAAAATTAATCATAAGACCCAATCTTTATGCCTTATATCACGTAATATCTATCATTAATTCTATCCAATGGTCAGTCCCTGGTAGAAGTAGGCTCTTTTTTACGTTTTTTATGTGAATGCGGCGAAATCAATTCGGCCATATCACTCAGTTCCAGTTTCAGCGCATTCATTGAGAGAGTTATTTCTCTTACCGATAATGTAAGCGCAACAATCTGTAACATTAAAGCCCCTCCGAAAAACCATTTGGCGGCTAGTTCTCTGCCCAGAAATATCAATAACATACAAACTGCGCTCAGAAGGAGGCTCGAAATGGCAATTATCTGTATATTCCTTACAATTCTGATACGACGTTGCAGACCTTTGATCTGGGCAACGATATTTTCTTTTTCTTCCTCGATTTTATATTTATCGTGCAAATCCCGGATCAGACTTGCTAATGCCAGAAACCGATTAGTAAAAGCAATCATCAGCAATGAAACTGTAGAAAAAAGAAGTGCCGGAGTACCAATAGTAAGTTCCATTATATATGATTAAGCGAAGCCAATGGCTTCGCCTATATTATTAATATCAAAGATAAGTGTGACAAAATCCGGGAAATCAGGCAATAAAACCGCTCTGATTACTCAATCATACATTTATCATGCGTAACTACCCGAAATATAACTTTCAAGCGAAGCAATCTGTGATTTTTGTTCGTTGATAAGTGTAGTTACTAAATCATTGATAGATATAATACCCACCAGTTGTTTTCCATCCATTACCGGTAAGTGCCTTATATGTTTATCAGACATAATCTGCATAGCGTCTTCCAGTTTATCTTCCAGATCTATCGTAATCACTTTTGCAGTCATTACATCTTTTACCAGTGTTTCGTCAGAGTGCAGACCTTTCAGAACAATCTTGCGTGCGTAATCACGCTCTGAGAAAATTCCTGAAAGTTCTCCATTATCTATCACTAATACTGCTCCGATATTTTTGTCTGCCATTTCTACCAGGGCATTGTAAACGGTTGTATCTGAAGCAACCGAGAAAAGAGCATTGATTCTCTTTTTTTGCAATATCTGACGAATTTTCATAGGTATATGTGTTACGATGATAAAACGAATACAATTTTATAAAAAAAATCATAGAATCCAATAGTTTGAAAAACAAAATTAAATTATTAAATTTGCACCCCTGAATAGTAAGTCGTGTCATGCGACAACCACTATTAAGGTATTAAAAATAATATTCATTGTAAATTTATCATTCAAAATGTACGCAATCGTAGAAATCGCAGGTCAGCAATTTAAAGTTGAAAAGGGTCGTACGCTTTATACCCATAGGTTAGAAGGCGAAGCGAACGCTGAACTTGTATTCGACAAGGTTCTTCTTGTTGACAACGGTGGAGTTATCTCAGTGGGTGCTCCAACTGTAGAAGGTGCTTCTGTAAAAGCAACTATTATCGAACACCTTAAAGGCGAAAAAGTAATCGTTTTCAAGAAAAAACGTCGTAAAGGTTACGTTAAGAAAAACGGTCACCGTCAGTATCTGACTAAAATTCAAATTGACGAAATCGCTGCGTAAAACATTTGGTTGTGAAATTCAACCTTTAAATTATTCATTTGCAATTCAGTAATTAAAAGAGAATAAGGTCATGGCACACAAAAAAGGTGTTGGTTCGTCGAAAAACGGACGCGAATCAGAAAGTAAACGCTTAGGCGTTAAATTGTTTGGTGGCCAAACGGCTATCGCCGGAAACATCATCGTTCGTCAACGTGGTACCAAACATAATCCGGGTGTTAATGTAGGTGTTGGTAGAGACCATACACTTTTTGCATTGACCGACGGTACTGTAGAATTTAAAAAAGGACGTGACGGAAAATCTTTCGTTCACATCGTTGCAGAAGCATAAGCCTCTGTGAAGACTTTGGAACCTGCCTTAAAGGCAGGTTTTTTTATGTCCTTACAAACTTATTTCTTTAGATTAATGTTCTAAAACAGTCACAATTCATTTAATATATATCCGATTGTCATGCTTAAACGCCAAACAATGATTTATACTGAGCTAAGCCCCAATCCGAATTCGATGAAATTCGTATTGAATTTTGAATTAGCTCCGGAAGGCTTATCGTTCGATTATCCTACGATTGTCTCTACTGCAGAAGAGAGCAAGGCATCACCTTTGGCTTCAGACTTATTTCAGTTTCCGTTTGTCAGAAGAATTTTTATTGCTTCTAATTTCATTACCATTACCAAAGATGATGAAACAGAATGGGAAGATGTGGTATATGATATAAAGCAATTTTTAAAGATATACTTTGAGCAGGAACATCCTGTTTTCACGCAAAAAACCATTGATAAGAATACATTAATAATTGATGCGAATGATTCGGCAGTGGTAGCTAAAATTAAATCTACACTCGACCAATACGTTCGCCCGGCCGTGGAATCGGACGGTGGAGCTATTAATTTTGCTTCATTTGATGAAATAACAGGACAGGTAAAGGTATATCTGCAAGGCTCTTGCAGCGGATGCCCGTCGTCAACGGTTACACTCCGTGACGGTATCCAGCGTTTATTGACAACGATGGTGCCTGAAGTAAAAGAAGTGGTGGCAGAGGGGGTGTAATATTCTATAATAATATATTCCGAGCGATATAGACAGGGCAGTGCCCTGTCTATACTTGTTTATGAGAAATAGTTATTTGCTATGTTTCTTTTTCCCAAACAACCATGTTAATGAGTTCTGCAATCACCGCAGTCCAACCTGTCTGGTGCGAGGCCCCTACTCCACGTGCGGAGTCGCCATCAAAATACTCATAGAACAGGAGCAAGTCTTTGTTTGCAGGTCTTTGATAAAACTCCTGATAAGCTCCATACACCGGGCGTTCGTCAGCCCCGTTTCTTTTAAAAATACTGACTAATCTATCAGCTAAAGTACCTGACACCTGGTTCAGGTTCATAAGTTTTCCTGAACCTGTGGGGAATTCTACCATCAGACTATCACCATAAAACTGATAGTATTTTTTCAAGGCCTTAATAATCAAATAATTAATCGGCATCCATACGGGGCCCCGCCAGTTAGAATTTCCGCCAAACATATCTGAATCAGACTCCCCTGCGACATAATTAATGGTATAGTCTACCTCCTGCACATTAACTGAGTAAGGGTTTTTCTGATAATATTTTGACAAGGCCCGGATACCGCCTACTGACAGGAATTCATTCTCATCAAGCATTATCTGCAAAAGTCTTGTGAGCATTTTCTGATTTACTAATGAAAGTAAAATATTGCCGTCTTCGGACATTTGCTCACTGGGCAAAAATTTATGTGCTTTGGTCCGGTAGTCTTTGATATATGTAATCCGTTTTTTAAAATCAGGCAGATTAGCGATTTTCTTCTGGTCTATAATTGAAACAGCAAATAAAGCACTTAAACCCACTATTGAACGCACCTTCATTGAAGTAATCTTTCCACCGTTGGTATATAGCAAATCATAGAAGAAATTATCTTCTGTATCCCATAAGCCCTTATTCAATGATTCGGCTATGAATACAAAATGCTCATAAAACTTTGTTGCGGCATCTTCAAAACTTTGGTCGTGTTGAGCAATTTCCAGAGCAATATCCATCATATTCAAGGCATACATGGCCATCCAAGCAGTTGCATCTACCTGTTCTAAATGGGTATTAGGTGGAAGGTTATCTCTGTCAATTACCGCAATGTTGTCCAGCCCCAGAAAGCCACCGGTAAAGATATTATTGCCATTTTCATCTTCACGGTTTGCCCACCAGGTAAAATTAATCAGGAGCTTCTGAAATATGCGTTTCAGGAAGTTCACGTCTTCTCTGCCATGAATTGTTTTTTCGATACGGTAGATTGATAATGCTGACCAGGCATGTACAGGAGGATTAACATCAGAGAAATTCCATTCGTAAGCAGGTATCTGCCCATTCGGGCTCATATACCATTCTCTTGTTATCAGAATCAGTTGATTTTTAGCAAAGGTGGGGTCGATCATGGCCATAGGAACGCAGTGAAAAGCCAGATCCCATGCGGCATACCAGGGGTATTCCCATTTATCCGGCATAGAAATCACATCCTGATTTTTCAGGTGCGTCCATGCAGCATTTCTACCCATGAATCGCTCATCCGGTGGTGCAATCTGATTAGAGTCTCCTTCGAGCCAGCGTTCTATATCATAATGATAATACTGTTTGCTCCATAGAAGACCAGCGAATGCCTGCCTCTGTATATTTTTTAAATCTTCCGGCCAGGAGTCTGAGGATTTGAGATCAGATGATTTACCTTGTTCTGATTCTTTACTCCGGGGTGGCAGATATTGCTGATAAAATTCTTCAGCTTCCTGACGTCTATCTGAAAATACCTTGCTAAAGCTATGATTAAAAGGGTCAACATTTTCTGTACTGGTTAATCTGAGGGTAATCTTCTGTGACGAATTACCCTCAATGCTTAATTCATAAATCGGGGCAAATTTTGTTCCTTGCTGATTACTCTTTAATAAATCATAAAGAGTTTCGTTCTCCTGACAGATGGCCTCATGAAAGGCATCTTTTACAAAAGGGCTATTATTTTCACTTCCAAAAATCCGCGCTGTGTTCGTTTCATTTTCAGTAAATAGGGTATCCTTTGCTGACTGAAAATAGAGTAAATAATCACCCAACAACTCGTGGCTTGCCTTCACGCAACCATCGCCGTGGGCTTGTATCAAGGGTCTTTGTGTCAAATCCCCACTGGCCCATCTGTTTCGAAACCATAACGTTGGTAATATCCAAATAGTTGCATTTTCAGAGCTTCTGTTAAAGGCTTCTATCTGAATACAAATATCCTCCGAATTATTCTTGGCATACTCTACAAAGACATCAAAATACCTGTTATCATCGAATATGCCCGTATCCAGCAATTCATATTCAGGTTGTTTTCTGCTTCGCACTTTATTCTCTTCTATCAGCTTTTCATACGGGAATGCTGCCTGTGGGTACTGATAGAGAAACTTCATATAATAGTGGGTAGGAGTATTGTCGAGATAATAGTACAACTCCTTCACATCTTCACCATGATTCCCTTCCCTATTGGTTAAGCCAAATAATCTTTCTTTTAATATATTATCCTTTCCATTCCAGAGTGCCAACGCAAAGCAAAGATTCTGGCGTGCATCTGATATTCCGCCAAGACCATCTTCTCCCCAACGATAGACCCGCGACCGGGCATGGTCGTGTGGGAAATACCCCCAGGCATCGCCATTTGGGCTATAGTCTTCTCTGACGGTGGCCCATTGCCGCTCAGATAAATAAGGGCCCCATTTCTCTAATGGGACTTCTTTTTTTGCGTTGGTAAATAGTCTTTCTTGTTCTGGATTCATACTGTCAGTCAAAAGCCGGATAGTTTATTTTGTGGATTTAGTGGCAGTTTTATTTAAGGTTCTTAGGGTGAGTTTGGTGAGTAAAAAATACCGATACAATATGATTGAGAAGGGATTTCTCTGTATAAACGCATTGATTTTATTAAATTATACATCCTTGGACGTATGCAATCTCGTTGCTAAACGTGAGTCTCTACAAATGGTTTTCGATGTATAATTAATCGTCAATGTGTTTAAAAATCGTCTCTTTGAAATACATTTATTGGATTATATGGCCCCTTGGAGACGTATTGCATACGTCTCTACGAAAATGGATTTTATTAGTTTAGACATCTAAATAACGAAACATAAATTACTTATAATAAGACATTTATTTAGCTAATGCCCCCTATTATTTATTATCCTCCATCGACAAAACTCTCTAGTACGGTCATTCCTCCATCAATAAAAATACTTGCTCCTGTAATATAGTCTGAATCATCTGAGGCCAGGAAAACAGCTAATTTGCCTATATCTCCCGGTTGCCCGATACGATTATATGGTATCAGACTCATCAGGCTATTTAATGCTTGCGGTGTTTCCCAGGCAGGGCGGTTAATAGGCGTCTGAATTGCACCCGGACAGATGCTATTGACACGTATTTTTCTGTCGCCATACTCCTGTGCAAGGCTCTGCATAAACATTTTGATGGCACCTTTTGAAGAAGCATAATTAATATGCCCTGCCCAGGGAATCTGTTCGTGTACCGAGCTCATGCAAATAATCTTTCCGGTAGCTAATGAACGCTCCGGTACGGGGCCACGGCGGAGAAATTCTCTGATGGCTTCTCTGGCGCATAAAAACTGACCTGTAAGATTGATGTCTATTACGGTCTGCCATTGTTCCAGGGTCATTTCATGAAATTTTGCATCTTTCTGCAAGCCTGCATTATTGACTAAAATATCAATTGTGCCAAACTCCGCAATCGCTTGCCGGAACATGGCTTGCACAGATTCTTCATTACTGACATTGGCTTGAATGGCTATAGCTTTGCTGCCAAAGGACCTGATTTTTTCGACTACAGTATTGGCAGTTTCAGCATTAGAATTATAATTGACTACTACATTGGCTCCTGCTTCGCCTAAGGCTAAAGCTACTCCTTCTCCAATGCCTGAGCTTGCTCCTGTGACAATAGCGGTTTGCCCTGCTAATTTTTTCTCTGCCATGATGGATACGTTTAAAATTGTGTTTATGTAAATGCCTGAAATAAAAAAGTATTGCAACGCTATCTAAACCACGGCTTTGCTTATTAAAACAAAATAAGGGTTTGGGGATAAAAGATATATTGAATACAGATTAAAGGATTGTTAAAATGTTATAATCTTATTCGGACCAGATAAAGCGCTCTTATGAGAGACTGCCAGGAGATGCCCAATAATTCTTCAATATTGAAATCCTCATGCCGATAGCTACAAAGAATTATCCGACACTATTTTTGAAAGAATTCCTTCCTTTAAAGCATAACCTGAGACCCTGATATGGTTAATTTCAAAGGCTTGTATGATATACTTAATCAGGCAGACTGCTACTACTATCATATCGACCCGTAACTCAATCATGCCGGGAATGGCCATTCGCTCCTGGTGGTTTTTGAAAAGCAGTTCGTCATAAGCGCTGTAAAATTCGGATATGGCGTATTCAAAACCTATCTGGTCTTCGGATGGCAGTTTTCCATTTTGTTTCATGTAGAACATATCTATGAGCGTATCAAATGAGCCTGAGGAGCCAATCAGTGTCTGGGGGGCGTATTGATGGCAGGCATTGGCTAAAGGCAATAGTTTCTCACGGAAGTAATCATCCATTTGCAGTACTGAACGCATCGAAATAGGGTCATTTTTCATAAATTTGTCGAGCAGGCGCTGCCCCCCTATCTCAAAGCTTTGCTTCCAGAAAATCTTATCATGATTGCAGATGATGAACTCTACGCTCCCACCGCCAATATCCATTATCATAGAAGTTTCATTAATATGAAGCGCCTCTTTTACACCAAAGTAGATTAATTCAGCTTCCTTATCACCTGAAATTTCCTGTATTGCTATGCCAGTCTCATGAGCTACTCTTTCGATAAACTCCTTTTTATTTGCTGCATTTCTGATAGCACTGGTGCCGATTGCAAAAACTTGTTTGGCTTCCACCTGATATTTATCAATAATATCCTTAAAATGCTTCAATACTCCCAAGGCTCTTTGTATGCCTTCTTCTGAAATAATTCCCTTGCTTATGCCACCCTTACCGATTTTTGCGGGAATTGACTCCTTAAATAAGGTATGCTTGTTTTCGACAATTAATAAATGAAAAGTATTTGTACCCAGATCAATGATGGCGATTTTCATGAAGAAGCGTTTAAATTAGGATTAAATGTTGCAAAACTACATTATTTAAGAAAACACAAGAGATATGCATGATTTAATTTCCTGAAAATCAAGAAACTATTTGAAAAATTAAATAATTATTTCTAGTTTTGCAACCCCAAACAAAAGGAGGTGTATTTATATGTTAGTAGTAAATGTAAAAGAAAACGAATCTATTGATAAAGCGTTGAAACGTTTTAAGAAGAAATTTGAAAAAACGGGTGTATTGCGCCAGTTGCGTAAACGTCAGGCTTTTGAAAAACCTTCGGTAGCTCGTCGTAACGAAATCATTCATGCCCGTTATGTTGGCCAGTTAAGAAGTAACGAAGATATTTAGTCAATTAGCAATTGACACAGAACAATAAAAGTGTTGTTGTTAATTGTTTCCTGATATATTTTAAACCATATTAGCAGTTCTATTTGCACAAAACAAATAGTTGATTGTTAATATGGTTTCTTATTTTCTACAGCACATCCAGTTCGAAAAAAGGCTCAGTCATCATACGCTTACAGCTTATGAGGGTGACATGAAGCAGTTTTCTCTCTACCTTCAATTTCAATACGAGTTAAAAGAACCCGAAAAGGCTGACTCCCAGATGGTGAGGTCATGGATTGCCAGCCTGGCTGAAGAAAAGATGGATAGCCGGAGTATTAATCGCAAAATTGCTACGCTACGCAGCTATTATAATTTTTTGCTTCGCAGAAAAGCCATCACGGCAGACCCCATGCTTAAAATCAAGGCCCTGAAAACAGACCGCTCACTACCTAAGTTTGTGGAAGAAAAGCCTATGCAAACTATGCTTGATGACGTGGAGTTCAGCAACGATTTTGCAGGTTTGCGAGACAAACTGGTATTAGAACTGCTATATGGCACCGGGATGCGCCTTGCCGAATTAATAGGCCTGAAAATTGGTGATATTAACCTGTATAATCATACGCTGACGGTACTAGGTAAAAGAAACAAGCATCGGGTGATTCCGGTCAATAAGAGTTTAATAGAAGCTATTCATGTCTATCTCAAAAACCGTGAAGAGGTTATTATCGAAAACCCTGAGAACAAAGACAATCATTATCTTATACTGACGGATAATGGCACACAGGCGTATCCGATGTTTATACAGCGCCTCGTAAAAAGATATTTATCATTAGTTACTTCACTTGAGCAACGCAGCCCGCACGTATTAAGACATACCTTTGCTACGCACTTATTGAACCGTGGTGCTGATCTGAATGCTATTAAAGATTTATTAGGACATACAAGCCTGGCTGCCACACAGGTTTATACCCATAATACTATTGAAAAACTGAAGAAGGTGTATCAACAGGCACACCCTAAGGCCTGATGAGAAGAGCCTTATAATACCTATAA
Organism: Chitinophaga pinensis; assembly: GCA_943368675.1. GTDB lineage: Bacteria > Bacteroidota > Bacteroidia > Cytophagales > Spirosomataceae > Emticicia. Next base: position 40,102 of record CALRLN020000006.1, read on the forward strand.
CATTCAACCTAAAACTCTATTCATTAATGAGAAACTATATCTATACGATATGCCTTATAGCATCGGTTTCTGTTGCCTATTTCTTCCCTCAATATTTTACCGAAATCAATGGTTTTCAGTTAAAAGAATTAATCATTCCGCTCTTGCAGATTATTATGTTTGGTATGGGTACAACCATGACATACGATGATTTTCTGGGTGTTATTAAAATGCCTAAGGCAGTTATAGTAGGTCTGGTTTGTCAATTTACCATTATGCCTTTTTTAGGTTTTGCCATTGCCAGTAGTTTCAATTTCCCACCTGAAATTGCCGCCGGGATTATTCTGGTAGGTTGTTCACCAAGTGGGCTGGCTTCTAATGTTATTTCTTATATATCTAAGGCAAATGTAGCTTTATCTATTACTATTACCTCATTAGCTACTATGCTGGCGCCTTTGTTTACCCCATTTCTGATGAAGCTTCTGGGTGGGCAGTTTATTGCAATAGAATTCTGGCCAATGGTTATTGATATTTGTAAAATGATAATCGTGCCGATTGCCATAGGTTTTTTAATCAATAAGATATTGAAAGACAAGAATGACTGGCTGCAAAAAATATTACCGTTTATTTCAATGGGAGGTATAACTATTATACTTGTAGTAATTACTGCTGCAGGACAGAAGTCTTTACAAACCGTTGGCATCGCACTGGTTTTTGCTACAATTATACATAATGTAGGAGGGTTTATTTTAGGCTATTGGGGAGCAAGGTTGTTTAAATTACCAGAGCAGGATTGCCGTACTGTTGCTATTGAAGTAGGACTACAGAATGCGGGTCTGGCCTCCGGGCTGGCCAAGGCTATGGGGAAATTAGCTACCGTTGGCATAGCACCTGCCTTGTTTGGGCCTATCATGAATATTAATGGATCTCTCCTGGCGAGCTATTGGAGTAAAAAAGTACCTTCAGATAAATAAAGGTTTTAAACAAGGAAAGCATGGGTTCGTCCATGCTTTCCTTACTAAAATATCATCAGATTTCTTATCTGTTGGCATACATACTTTCATAATAATTCAGATAATCACCACTGGTTACATTTTTTAGCCAGTTTGTATTATTCAGATACCAGTCTACAGTACTTGCCAGACCTTCTTCAAATTGTAGGGACGGTTCCCAGCCTAATTCTTTCATTAATTTAGAAGCATCAATGGCATATCTTAAGTCATGTCCTGCACGGTCTTGTACATAGGTAATCAGCTTAACCGATGTACCTTCCGGACGCTCCAGTTTTTCATCCATGATTTTGCACAATAAATGTACTAAATCAATATTTTTCCATTCATTAAAACCACCAATATTGTATGTTTCTCCGTTTACGCCGTTATGATAGATCACATCAATAGCACGGGCATGGTCTTTTACATAAAGCCAGTCTCTCACGTTTTCGCCCTTACCATACACAGGCAAAGGGAAATTATGGATGATGTTATTAATCATTAATGGAATTAACTTCTCCGGAAAATGATTAGGGCCATAATTATTAGAGCAGTTCGAAACCACTACCGGTAGTTTGTAGGTATTGTAGTATGCCCTTACAAAGTGGTCAGAAGATGCCTTTGAGGCTGAATAAGGCGACCGGGGGTCATAACTTGTAGTTTCCAGAAAAAACTCTTCAGGATTATGCAATTCACCATAAACTTCATCAGTTGACACATGATAGAATCTCTTGCCCTCAAACCCATTTGCTTTCCAGGCATCACGGGCGGCATTCAATAGATTTACTGTTCCTATAACATTCGTCATCACAAACGACATAGGGTCTGTAATAGACCTATCAACGTGCGATTCGGCTGCCAGGTGAATAACTCCATCAAAATTATATTTCTGAAACAGGGCTGTTATGAAATCAGCATCAACTATATCTCCTTTTTCAAAAGTATAATTAGGAAAGTCTTCTATATCTTTCAGGTTTTCAAGGTTACCGGCATAAGTCAGTTTATCCAGATTTACAATCTGATAATCCGGATATTTATTGACAAACAAACGAACTACGTGAGAACCGATAAAACCAGCACCACCAGTTATTAAAATGTGTTTTGACTGCATTTGTATTTTTTCTGTTTTAAACTAAGTATCCGGCTTAATTGTTAGAGCATTCATGTATATAAATCACAATTGCTCTTAACCAACCAGCCCTATTTTTTAGCAATTTTCTTTTCCCATCTCCAGGCGTCTCTTACGCTGTCTTCCAAAGTTTTTTCAGTTTTCCAACCCATTACTTTTTCCGCTTTCTCTACACGGCCATAAATTTTTTCTACGTCCCCGGCGCGTCGTGGCCCGATTTCGTAATTCAGTTTTAAATTATTAACTTTCTCAAAAGCCTTAATAATTTCTAAGACGGTATTGCCCCTGCCGGTTCCGACATTGAAAACATCATAGTAATTATCCTGCTGATTAGCAAGCAATTTTAATGCCGAAACATGCGCTTTTGCCAAATCAACCACATGTATGAAATCTCTTACGTTGGTGCCGTCAGAAGTATTATAATCATTCCCGAAGACTGTAAGTTTTGGTCGTATTCCGATGGCTGCCTGCGTAATAAAAGGAACTAAATTGCTTGGCACCCCTCTTGGCAGCTCACCTATGTGGGCAGAGGGATGTGCTCCTATGGGATTAAAATAGCGTAAGGCGATGATTTTAAGAGGATTGCCGGCTGTAATGGTATCTCTCAGAATATCCTCGCAGATAGTTTTGGTATTACCATAAGGCGAAGCCGCAGGCTTTCTTGGGGTATCTTCCGTAACCGGAATGGCATCGGGTTGACCATAAACAGTACAAGATGACGAAAAAACAAGGTTTCTGATACCCAGTTTCAGCATTACTTCTAAAACCTTCAGAGTAGACCCTATATTATTTTCATAATATTTAAGTGGCTTTTCCACAGACTCCCCTACTGCTTTATAGGCAGCAAAGTGTATTACGCCTTCAATATTTTCTTTTTTACATATTTGCTCCAATGCTTTTGCATCGTTGCAATCTTTTTCATAGCACTTCACAGGTCTTTTCAGAATCTTCCGTAGCCCTTTTAGTACAGTCTTTTCCGAATTATTAAAATTATCAATTATCACGGGCTCATACCCGGCATTGACCAGTTCTACAACTGTATGTGAGCCGATGAAGCCAGCTCCGCCTGTCACTAAAATTTTCATAAGCTAGAAATATCCTGAGAGTGTTTAAAAAAGTTTTTAGAAAAACTGCTTGTTTTTTTAACAAAAGTATGAATTTAGAGGTGTAATTAGAAAAATTTGAGCTTTGAAGTTTTACCTTGCCAGTAAAAGGTGATTTAATTTACTGACAATCAACTATTTATGATTTAGAACGGGGGATAGCTATGAAAGAATCTGAAATAAAAGCATTGGTTACACTGCTCGATGACGATGACATTGAAGTAGTGCAGCATGTAGAAAAACAATTACGAACGATAGGCGGCTCGGTTATTCCGTTATTGGAAGATCACTGGCAGGAGAATGGTTTGAATCCTATTT